>NZXJ01000057.1 GCA_002701945.1 Fidelibacterota bacterium | reverse complement strand
CTGCATTATAACCAATTGATCGATCTAATAAAAACAACATTCCAGGCATTAAACGATCAATCGTATCTTCAACTAATGCACTATCTGGCTGTAAGTTTGATGTTCCACATTCTACTAGATATTGGAAAGTACCAGTTGCATGATAAAACCAATCATGAGCTTTACCATTTCTCGATTGACCATATACAGACTGGTAATTTTCATTACTATTTTCCTTAATCATTCTTTCTGCGATTTCATCACCAATAAGTTTCATTGATATATCATCAGGAGGTTTTTTATCTCCATCCCAACGCCAGGAGTTATATACCTTTTCAGATAACCGTCCAGACCTTGAGCTATGCAGCACAATAGAAAATAAGTAATCATTTTCTAAAGCAAGATCTCTTAATATCCTTATTTCAGACTCTGACCAGGGGTGAGGACCTCTATAATAATCATAGTGTGCAGCATAATCACTAGGGTCTGGCTCCATAAATGTATCCCCAAGCACCCAATTAAAGTCAAAATTCCTATTTAAGTCTACTCCATCAATATCTTCTCCTATGGCAGAATCATAGTCAAAATAATTATTAGGAAATGGACCTACAGGAGAAAAGTCTGTTTTATTTTTTCTAAAACTCACATCCAGGCCTTCATGTACCACATTGAGACCTTCAGGGTTAAGTGTGGGAATAATCCATGTCTCAATATTTTGTTTTAATATATTCATATGCTGCATTTCCTCAGGAGGAGGATCGAGCATAAGTAGTATCAAGTCTAGCACCGCCTCTACCCCTAATACTTCTTCTGCATGTAGTTGTCCAACAAATAGCACTCTTGGCTCATCTTCTTTTAATTCTACATTATCTGAAATCTTCACTCCATAAATAGGAAGATTTTCTTGTTCAGAGTATCCAAGATGATGAACTTTGAATCCTGAGTCAACACCATAAACTTGTGTTAATGAATCAAGAAAATTCTCTATTTCATCAAAGGTATGATAACGATTATCTAGAGCTTGAGCATTAATACAAACAATTAAAGAAGTGATTAATGCTAGCTTCCTCAATGAAAATCTCATAATTGTTTAATTTATATTAAATTATTTAAGGTAACTGATTTTTTTGTTTGATTGAAAATTTAATGAGTTAAACTGTAGAAAATAGATACCACTTGGCAAATCCTGACCATAAAAATTCTTACCATTCCATGTAAATGAATGGACGCCATTACTTAATGGTATTATTTTCTCATTGTACACCACTTTCCCCATCACATTCACGATTATAACATCAATTGGTTTAAGCTCTCTAATGTTAATCTGCACTCCTATAGAATTATTAAATGGATTCGGAAAAGCATCTCCTACTTTAAATGAATTTGGTTGAATATTTGATATTTCTGTACTCATAGGTTCTGAAAGACGTAAGGCTTGACCGTATAGATTGGCAAGATCAGCTTTTCCTGAGCTACGCATATCTATCCAGTATGTAAACCACAAGGATTGTGATGCATCTTGATCCTCTTTTAGCATTGAAATCTGTGGGCCTTTTTGATCGTGGTATTCTTGGCATAATGCAATACCATTATCAGAATAAACATTCCCATTATCATAATGAATAACTTGACCATAGATATCTAATCCACCTGAAAGCACTGGGTCACTATTTAAAAAGCCTCTCTCATCTTCCCATAATACTAAAAAGTGCCCATCGAACACATTTTTCACAACAGGAGACTGCTGATACTCTTCATTACTACATATAATAACATTCTCATTTAGAAGTACATTATTTGATAGATCAATAAATTGACCAGCTATATTTAAATCATTACCATTTTGAAAATCTTCCCAAATCACTAAACTTGTTTGACTTGATTCATCAATTGCCAAATCTATATTTATCTGGTCATTCTCTGCCGATGTAAGTAATAATCCATTTGTCCACTCTAATGTTCCATCCCAATGAATGATATTNGCTTTTATATTTTTATTAAAATTATACGTTTCTTCCCACGCAACTAAAATCCCACTCTCATCACTAATAACTTGACCTTTTAATTTTTCAGGATCTCCTATTGATGACAATGTATAGCCATCACTAGGCCAACCCGCTGCAATTTCACCATTTAAATNAAATTTTTGAAAACTCAGAGAGCCAGATCCCCAAACATCATTAACCCATACTAATATAAAATTACTATCAGGTGTAGAATAAATTCCCTCAACATAATTATCAACCCAGACTCCATCCATAAGGGTTACACCAGAAGAGTCAAATTGCATCTGACCTTCTAGATTAAATCTCTGGTAAAATAGGTCAAAATCAACTTCATCACGTATTTCAGACCATACAACACCTATACCATCAGCAGTNTCAAATAATTTAACTTTTCTTTGATCTAGAGTACTTTGATGTACTACATAACCTTCATTTGGCCATTGCATTTGAAAGGATAAATCAAACTTATTCATTCGAATTAATTTTGCTCCACTTTGAGCATCAAAGGCAGCTGTAAAAAGATAATCATGTGCTAAAAGAGATACCGGCTCATTTTCAAGCTGAAATGTATAACTATCAAATTGTGTCAAGTTTTGACCATTTTCTACTGGTGTGATTACTCCATTATCATTAATTATCGATCCAAAAACTTTTTTCCCATCTCGAGCNTCAACCCAGTTTAACACTACATTATCATTTGTATAGTTTGCAATAGGATATTCAATATCACCATCAAGTCCATTCATAGCAATCAAACCATTTAATTCAAAAGATGTCAAATCTGAATTCATTCTCTGAACTCTTAAATCAATACTTCCATTAGATTGATCAGCAAAAACCACAAACGAACCATTATTATTNTCAAANAATGTATTTGGCATTGATTGATATCCACTAACATTTGATACAAATTCTGCATTATCTAAAAGTAAAGACCCATCAGACTGTATCCCTTGATACATAATATCTACATTTGGNAAAGTACCTCTTTCCCAATAAACAAATAATTCTCTATTGCCCCCAGGAGAAAATCTAGCATGATGATCATCTCCACTGGCATCTAATTGAATTCCGTTTTGATCCCAGGAAATATTTCCTCCATGGGATACTCTTTGATAATAGTGATTACCTGCAGTTGGGTCATTTCTATAATCAATCCATTGAATGAAGACTTCTCCTAATTGATTCCTTTTTATCCTAGGATTTGCTTTAGAGGAGTTAAAACTACATAACTGTAAGTGTTCTGAAAATACCAAGCCATCACTTGTTAAAAGATTGTAATAAATATCTGTACTTTCTGTCCCAGATTGCCAAATAACAAAGGATGTATCATTTTTCATAAAGGTAGTTCTTGGTGTAGTCTCAAGATCAGAAGTAGCAGAAACTTCNAATCCTCCATCAGAAAATATTTTTTCCATATTCATATTTATTTTTTGACAATAAATATCATTCCCACTTCCACTTCTTGTATCTGACCAAATTATGGTTGCTTGATTATTACCTGCATATTCTAAACTCTTAGCCCCTTGATTTCCATTCATTTGGATTATTGAAACACCGCTTGAAGGAGCAATAATTTCATAATTNGATGATACATGAGTCCCAAAAATATCATCATCTAGAAAATTTCTCTTATCTTGCCAGGCAACAAATACACCTCCAAGACTATCTGTGCACATATTAATTGTAAGATGTCTACCATCAACTCTAGCTAGAGCTTCTCCATTATCATCCATCATTCTATTACCCTGATTATCAATATGCTGAATAAAAATATCTCCTTCGTCATCAAAACGATAATCAACCCANGCAATAAAAGCACCTCCNTCTCCATCTGTTATTGCGACTGGNTCTTCCTGTCTACCTGGTAAATTNGTAACTGNACTTCCTTGAGATCCCCATAATAATACTCCTGAAGAATCTACTTTCTGCGCAAAAACATTTCTACTCCCGTAACGAGTATCTGACCAAACAAAAATCATACTACCTGATTCACCAGGGCATACCGTACGCTGCCATTCAATATGCACTCCTTGACGAATAGGTATACCGTTATTCTGCCATACCATATCCTGACCAATAACAAATGATAAAAAAATAAAAAATATAAAATTAATTCTCATGTTTGTCCTTTATTCATCAATTTGAAAGATTTGCAATCCTTCCCTGCTAGCTGCAAATAAATAATTATTATAAAATTCTGCATGATATACATATCCGATATTATGTATTCCTCTCGGCTGAATATCATCATTATTAATTTTTTCGTACAGAGATAATCCATTCCCTGCACAAGATAAGACTATTTGATCATCTAATACGGTTACATGCGTCACATATAAATCTTTACCAAATTGTACTTTGCTCACTGTAAAATCAGAATAGTTTGTTTCCAATTTAAATGCTCCTGCCTCTTCACATGCTACATAAAATTCATCCTCTTTCGTTATNGTAATTGCTCTAGAATTACCTGGCAAATCTTCATNAAATAAATAATTTATAGTATTATTATTATTTTGTAAAACTTGAACTCCGAGCTGATCTAAAGTTAAGATGATAAGATCTGAAAAAAGGTCAAGGCCATTGGGATTACCAATTAAAGAAACTTCATTACCAGAAGTATTAAACCAAAGATTATAAAGGGTATCATATTCAAATGTGCTCAGTTTAAGACCATCATCATTATCAGCTGCATATACTGTAAATGAGTTAATATCATTAGTGCTTATTCNAAATTCTTTCGTCTTTTCACTTGAAAATTGGCCTAAAATATTTACTGAATCTGATTTAGATAAATCGATATGGATAGGCCTTTCATTGCTCTCTAGCGCAAACAGTTGCTTAATAGAAGGTTTATATTCAACTTGAGATATTTCCTTATTTACNCCAAGATCAGACAATGTTTTTTTCCAAACTAAAATAGGGGATGTAATATTAGAGATATCCCAAAGCTGAATTCCAGCTTGTCCTGTAGCTAGGAAAACTGAATCGCCTGACACATAGACATCACGACAATATCCTTCTGTATCAATTTCTACTATTTTATTGAGTTGCCATAGAGATTCTGTATTTGGTTCCATACAACTAAATGCTACTAATAGAATTATAATATAAAAATAACTTCTCATCATCATATTAATAACGATCATAGAGCATCTTCCACTCAATAGANACCCAAGCCTGCCACTGATGGAAAGTTTTTAATTCTGAAACCCAATCAAATTGAGATTCTGTTTTACGATTACGATATCGTAATGAAGTTTTAACAAGAATTTTTTCATTAAATCTATATTCACCCCAAAAGTTAATTTTACTATCTATATGATTACGTCCATTATGCAGCGGATCTCCAACAGCTTCAGCAACATATGATCTAAAATCTTGCCTAATAGAAAATCCAACCTTATTAAATATTCCAAAATCTTTATTATATGTGAAAGGCATATACCATTCAAAGTTCTTATATGAACGATCCAATACGCTTGCTTTGGCAGTCTTGCCGTAAGTTATATTATTAGCATCTCCATATTTAAACGCAGTTGCAATAGTCACCGCATCAGTTAGTTTTCTACTTATTTTAAAGCTCGAGTATAAAATATCAAGATCAAACTCTGTAAAAGGTTTATCAAAATAACGTTGGGTATAACTTAATTGCATAGTTGCCCATAAACGTCTTTTTATTGGGTGAGTCACTTCCAACAACTGCTCTCTATCACTAAAACTACATGATCTTAAAAGATTGTTTGATATATCTCTATCGATATAGTGCCTGATATAATAGCTATTCAGGTGCCTTATTGAGTATGATGCCTTCCTATACGAACCCCATTTATATGATGTTTTAAAATTTCCGCTCCAATGTTGACGATTTTTATTNTTTGAATAATTCGAAAANTTTGTTCGNGAATAAAAATANATATATTTACCACGACCTATTAATTGAATCTTTTTTTCTCCAACAAGATATAATCTTGAAAAATGAGAATNAAAAGTATCTGNACCATCCATAATAAGTTTATTTTCAGATGCCTGCCTCTTTTCTATATCNGANAAACGTAACACATTATCATCATAGCCGCTTACCAGCCCTACCTTAAGTGTTATTGGACCACTTAGATAATCTAAAAAGCCTTGACCATTCAAAACTGAAAACAANAATATTAAAATAATTTTCATTTATACTCTTGAAATCGAGTTAATACATTTTTATTATTTTCAACAATCTCTACAGTAATTATTTGTTTTCCTGCTGGGATATCTATTTCACACGTTCTCCATTTCCCTGGAACTTTATCCTTGATATCAACAATATAAGAAGTTGAAGACCTCTCTGATGATAGAAAGTATGTGCCCAAAACCTTCTTTCCGTTTTTTACTCGTAAACGGTAGGTCTCATTTGAGCCCATATATTCATCAAAGACTAATCGAGAAAGAATACGTAATTTTTTTGATCCATCTATATCAAGTTGCAATGGTCTGTTTTTTGATAATTGATAATAAGATACAGGCTTACCTTCAACCATTACTTTATAATTTGATTGAAACACCATGGGTGTTAATTCGTTACGATTTTTAGNTACTTTATCAAAATCTTTTTTTAGCATACGCAATAATACAGGATATCTTTTATCTTCTGAGGNCTTTAAAATGATTCGGTGATTACCTTCAGATATATTGAAAAAATAATTTCCTGAATATGTAAAATAATGATTAGGGTGTTGTACAGATCGAATAGATCTTTGAATTTTATATCGATGATTTATCATAATAGGTTTTTCATTATCAATGAATAATGTATANGAAAATTTCTGACTCTTTTTTGTTTTATTATTTACAGGGTATCTAGAAATCAACTCTAATCTCGCAGGACCATACACGTCATAAACTAATGAATCATTATCTAGAACCGTGTATACTCTTCTTTTATCAGAAATTATTAGTATTTCTTTTTTTTCTCCTCCAATACTTGGTTTTAAGAGCTCAGCATTAATTGCTGAGAACAAGAAAATTATGAATATGATTTTAAATAATACTTTCTGGATCATGGCTTGTCATAATTTCTTTAATTTGTTGTTTACTNTTCCATCCAGCGATAACCACAGACAGTGACACAATAATNAAACTTAAGANAGTTATCTTTAGATCATATTTCTCAATAGCGTATAAACTACCTTCTCCTATTTCTGGTATAGGTATGGGTGCATATTTCATACCCAGTTCATCTGTTAACTTCTGAATATTCAGGATATGAATAAGAGGTATGTTTTGTTTAGAAAATTTCACTACAGCGCCTTCAATTCCATCACCACGTGATATCTTCTCTATATCTTTTCTATATACAATTCCAGGCTTTATTAATCTTAAATTAAAACTAGTTCCTAAACTAGCAACACCACCTCCAATGTTTACCACTGCTTTGTAATTATGTGCACCAAAATATTCCATTCTCTTATTAACGTTATCTTCCAAACCTNTACCTGAAATCAAAGGCAATTTATTATTTTCTATATTATAACGTATTAATTCTCTGCCCTTTGGACTTAATAGCCGACCCCGATCATTCCTTCCACCAATGGAAGCNGCTATAGAACGGGATGAGATATATCCCTGTTCAAACAAAATTCTTTCCATATCTAACCAAGTCATTTCTGGGTCATTTGCTCCCCACTGCGAAGCACCGATAGAGGAAATAATAAATGGATAAATATCCATAGCTTTACATGCAATTANCATTGCCATATTAGCGCCTGGCATGGATCCAGTTAACATTAATGCAATTGTATCCCCACTAGTTAGATTTGCCCTTGTTAATAATTCTACCATCGCAGCTGCAAAGTTTGGATCTAAGGTTGTTAATTTTGCATCTAAATCACCTTCATCTGTCGTTATTAAACTAAATTGAGAACCAACAAGTCCAGTTTCATTCGGATCATTTTCTATATCAATAAAAACGCCTTTTTCCATCCGAATATTCTTTAGCATTTTCATTGATTCTTGCATCTTCATAGCTGCATTAATTTTTATATCATAGGTGTTTGATACAAATTCCATTCTAGAAAAAAAAGCTATTGAATATGCAATAATAGAAATTATAGCAAGAACAACGAGTGTTCTAGTTTCTTGAATCACTGGTTTGAAGGGCCTACTATACATAAATCATACCCCCTGACAACACCATGATAATTAATTTTACTAAAACTGAAGTGATCATTATTGCTGATATAGTTCTAATTACACCTTGCCGATCCATCCAACTGGCAATTAATCCAGGAATAATATTCCCAATAACTTCGTACGAAAAGGCATCTGAAGGAGAAAAAAAGTGATTTCGTGAAATATATCCAATTATAAAGCCAAGCAACAAAGTCAATACCAGACGCCTTTTACCATAAATAAAAATAAACTTTCCTAGTATTCTTATTAAAAAAATCACAATTATTGAAGCAAAGAACGTCATAATTATTTGATCTGGGTTATGTAAGTGCATAGCAATGTAACCAGGGACTATTACACCTCCTGCAGTCACTCCTAGGGATTCAGATAGAATTAAACTAAGCGCTATTCCTAAACCAATAGTAACCTCAGTCATTAGTTTTAAACTCCTTTAATGCATAAATCAAATCTTGACCAAACCCAACTTGATTTCCTATTGCAAATAAGATAGATCCAGAAGGGAGTTGTTTAAATAATTCTATTGATGATTGTGCAGGTTCATTTTCTTGAACTATCTGTGTGGTGATATTAGGGTTAGAATTAACCATACTATCAACAATCGATTCTATTTTTTTCCCTCTTATAATAGCTTTATTAGGCTTCATATCCTTATAAATTAATTCTATTAACTGCTGTGTTCTATTTCGACGATCTTCCCTACAGTTTAAATAAATCGAAAAATAATTATTTGATGGATTTTTACTTTGTATAATTTTCCAAATCTGTAATGTTGAAACAGGATCGTTGGCTGCCATTGAGTTAATAAATTGGATTTTTCCTTTTCCAAAATCAATACTATTACTAATTAGAGCGCCAGGATCTGGGTTAGCATTTTGCATTCCTCTAAGTGCAGTATCTTCTGCAACCCCTAATTCATTACATACTTTCAGTGCTACTGAAATATTTTGAGGGTGCTCTATATATGAAAAACCTGCAAGTTGGGTGTCTGTAATAGCATCTTCATCTGCTACAAAATATTTACTATTTCTAAAATCTGCTACATCTGAAATTGAATCAACTATACTTTGTTCTCCTAAGATCAACTTACCATTAAATGGGATTGTATTACCTAAAGATTTTTTTACATCGTCTATAGTTGGTCCCATTTCTTCTAAATGATCTGGTCTAGCATTAGTGATAACTCCAATATGGGATTGTATCATTTGATGTTCAGATATCCATTGATATTCTGGTTGTACCGCCATGCATTCCATTACTATGGCGTCAGGCTTCTCCTTTGAAAACAAGTGCATTAATTTAATTTGTTCTCCTATTGACGCTGAGCGTAACCTATGAATAATTCGGTCTTTACCTTCAGAGTCAATAATTCGTGGAGCCGTTCCTGTTGTTTTTGCAAAGGTTCGAATTCCACCTGCACGAAGTCCAGCAGATATAAGACGAGTAACGCTTGATTTCCCTCGTGTTCCATTNACATGAATTCTTAATGGAATATTTGAGATTACATGTTGATGATTTAATCTCTCAAAATAACCTATTAGAATTAAAATTAGAACAATAGTTCCAAGAAACAAAAGGGGTGATATGATCATTAGACTTCCCTAATAGCCCATTATTTCCCGAACAATACTTATCATGTCCAGAAAATTAATGATTTCGTCTGCATTTACATCTGCAAGATAGGGGTTTAATCCTCCTGTATTACCTGATTGGACAAAATCAACCAGGGTAAGCACATCTGTAATATTTAATAACCCATCCTGATTAATATCCCCACGCTGTAGTATATTAGCCCCTCTCGTAGTAAATAATATAGCAGTAGAATCTTCAAGTGGCATAGCTGAAATAGGATAAGTATTATTGAATGTATATTCAAGACCTATAGTTTCACTATGGTCTTCTAATCCTATAGTGCAATAATTTCCATGCACTTGACCCCAACCATAGTTACCAGTTGAAGTATTATTGAAATCTGCAAATTGCATTAATATTTCTCCATCACCTGTTGGAGTAAAATAATGTTGAGAATCCTTAAGAATCAGCTGAAAATTTTCTAAACTATTATTATCATANGTTCTCAAGTNNGACCATTGAATAACAAACTGATTATTTAATTCATCGTACCACTTATAGACACGCCCACCACTTGTAGTCGTATTAAGATCGTCCCAAAATACAGCTATCATTGGCGATGGACCTCCTGGACCAGGTAAAGGATAATTTCTAAATGATTTCATATCTGTAGAGCCCATTGATACCCATCCATTACTAGAAACACTTATTTGATCATAGTCAATACCATAAAACTTGAATGTAAAAGGAAGATTAACAGTGGTTACATCATCTTGATTATCCCCAAAATCACTTAATGCTAACTGTGTGCCTGGCCCACCGTATAATGGATCAATTTCTATCCAATTAAAATATGGTGCATTTGAATATAAGATATCACCATTGTCATATGCATAATATCCATAAGCATCAGGACCTAAAGGATCATCCATCTCTTTAACGCCAATTTGTATTGGAATATTTGTACTTTGTACAGCTCCATCAGAAGATTCTAAATCAATGGTTAATTCAACTATGGTNCCTGGAATTACATCTTCAGCAGCAATTACTTCAAACTTATCAGTAGTGTTTATTGAATAATTATCTTGTAAAATGATAGGCCAAAANCCTTGATCATCTATAATTTCTAAACCAGCAAAATTTGAATATAAACGACCACTTACATTGTTCGCCATTATTGAACCAATATTTGAAATCTCAATTGAAATTTGGGCTGTTTCACCAGGATCAAGNTGATCATTACCAAAAACTGGGTCATCATGCACATATACTTTATCTGCAAATAATCTGGTTCCTGAAATAGAAAGATCTATTTGACTCCACCAAGCGATACCGTTGATATCCTTTACTAACAATCGTAATGGAAAATTTTCATTTTCCAACAATCCTGATTCTATTTCAAAAACAAATGACTGCCCTTCATTTCCTGTCATTCCACTCATTAGAGTTCCAACATATAAGCTATCAATACTATAATTGATAAATCCATTACCACCAATNAGTTTACAATAGACACCTTGTGCATCTTCTGTACCATAATTATAGATAGGTATAGTTAACTCAATAGTCTCNCCACCATCAATCATACCATCAGAATTCCCTGTAGATAAACCGTNCATATCATCATCAATAGTAAATGCACCTTCAATAGANTTTACATTTACACTTTGCTCGTTAANCTGAAACTGTCCTTGGTACGGGACAAAATTTCTTTTTATAACTGTTAAATCAACGCTTCCTGATGAAGTAGAACCNATCGGNAATGTAACACGACCATTATTNTCAGTATAACCAGATTCAAAGATAATATCATTTCCTTTTAAGATAGTAACGTAGGCTCCTTCAACCGGTTCATTAAAATAATCCTTCACTTCCACATCATAATAATTAGTTCCCAATGAAATCATATTATCATGGGAGACTGTAAATGACTGCGGAATATCTGTCCACATTTGCAAAGCAGGGTCACCAATAAGATTATTCCAATGAGTGAAAATAGTAACCCAATTATTTGGATTATTTGGATAATTGAGATATAAATTTAATTTACCTCTTGCTAAAGCAGCTCCAGCAGTTTCAATTTTATCAACAAAAACACCGTAATAAAAACCCATATCAACAGCATTATTAAACATCGTGTGTGTACCAAGTGTTGCAGTACCAACAGAGGCAACTGCACCTTTAGGCTGAGTCGGTGTACCGGCTCTTACAAATGTTTCTGATAAAGCGGTCCCAGAGGAAAAAGATCCAGTCCCACAAGTAATAACAGTGGCAATGGGTAGTTTAAANCCATTTGAAAGACTATTTATATTACCAGAATTAAAACCACTCACACCATAATATCCGCGATAATTGAAAAAAGTTAAACCTGCATTTAAATCTGATACCATCTGAGATGGAAATGGTGAATTATAAATTGTTCGCACATCGTCATATCCATGGTATTCCATTAGCTCTTTAATATTTTCACTTGTTATCACACACGATACACCCGATGTTGAAGCATCTCCTACAAGTGATGCNCTATGGAACCAATTTTGACTTAAATAAGGATTNCTTTCATATTGAACAGTTTTATTGATTATAGTAGCAAGTTCAGTTGTTGAACTAAAAGATAACCTACCAATAATCACCTCAGGTAATATATCATTTCCTACTAATTGAGAATATGGATGATCTCCTTCTCCNTTATAACTACTTAAACTTTCAAAGTATGTTGGTATTGAATAGCTTCCATTAGCATCACCAACTAATGCAACATATTCAGGGGGATCTTCCCATGAACTATACGCATTACTGATATAATTTTTTATCGAACTAGTGGAATTTCCAGTAGTACTTGTTGAAACNTAATTAACTACGTAACCTGAGCGATGGCGCCAATCAAATAACATTTCAAGGTTTGCCATTAAATTTGATGAATTACTTGGAAGAATATATAAAATAGATGGTTTTTGATAACTAGCATCATTTGTTGAGCGACTATAATTAACAACTAAAGCTTCATATAGTGGTTCAAAAACCCTTGAAATTCGATNTGGAACCTGTACAGGTTCAATATCTTCNACCTCTATCAATTCAATATCTGCTGATGTTATNACCTCAAGNCTTCTAGATAATGGATAATATTTGAATGGAGTAATTGAAACTTTTATTACTGGTAAATCTCTGAAAACAAATGTTTGTGAAACTTCNCCTTGATTTTCTGGATACTTGATATCTGAAGTATATAATTCAANATCTCTTTTGAAAGTTGAAATAGTCTCATCTGGTACGTGATCCCAGGTTTGGTGAGGTAAAATATCAATATTTTCAATCCATATAGAATTTTTATTATTTATCNTTATATCATACGATTTATTAGTTGCTACTTGATAAAATGTTGTAATAGTTGGTAAAGAAGGTTCTCCTACTTGTGATTGTAATCCACCAAACGGAATAATTGGTTTTTTAAATGTTTGTCCATCTATGGATACATCTATTATTTCATATTCATCTAAAGTAAAATGAATCTTATTATCTTCCACCCCATGTGAAAAACCATTGGATAATTTTCTTATTTCATCCTGACCTAAGGATATACCTGAAATAAAAACTAGTATCAATAGTATTTTATTAATTTTTGTCATCATAAGCTTATAATCATGCTATACCATTATTAAATGATCAATTAATGTAGTGGAATAATTGCTAACAATAAAAATACTAATTGCACTAAATGATAGGTATGGGGCAAATGGCAAAGGTCGATTTCTATCGACACCCTGAAAAAGTGAAATTATTATCCATGCCATTAAACCTAATAATGAAGCTAGAAATAGAGTTAAGATCATTAAAATCGGACCCAACCAAGCACCAAGAATTAATCCTAATTGTAAGTCACCGAACCCCATGCCTTGTCTTCTAGTAAAAAGCCAAGTCAAGCCCATCATTAAAGCTGGAAATAAAACTCCAGCAAGAATGCCTAACAAAGCTTGATATAAAGATAATACCCCAAAAATTATAGATAGAATAATTATAATTACGCCTACTATTATAAGGTCTAATGGAATCATATATATTTTTGCATCAATCCATGAGATTGAAATTAGTACAGAACTAATAAGTGAAGCCGTTATTGCTTCTGGAAGCGGTAAATTTGTAAATGCCCACCCCCAAATTAATCCATTAATTAATTCTACAAATAAATATTGAATAGATATATTATTTTTACAATTTGCACATTTCCCTAGTTGAATAATATATGAAATGATAGGGATATTTCTGTAAAACGGAATAGATACTTTACACTTAGGACAATGCGACCTTGGTTTTACTACAGACTCTTCGCGAGGAAGACGATAAATTACTACATTAAAAAAACTTCCAATAAAAGCACCGATTACAAAGAAAATNTAAAAATCCATTATAAACCTGACTGCAAAGCTGCGCCCAAATAAAAGACAGGTAAATATGTTATTACAACCATAACTGCAATTATAACTCCTACCATTAGAATTAAAATTGGCTCAATTAAAGTTGTCATCCTTTCAACCAATGCATTAACCTGCTTATAATAGTATTCTGCAGTTCTATCTAGAAGAGAATCTAATTCACCTGTTTCTTCTCCTGTCGCGGTCAATTGNAGNANNATNGGAGGAAAAATTTCTGTTCTACGTAATGCAGANGTGATATTAAAACCATCACGTATATATTCTGTCGCATCCCNAATAGCAACCTCATANACCCGGTTGCTCACTATTTTACCAATTAAATTCATTGATTCAATTACAGGAACACCTGCATTTAATAAAATACCAGCAGTCTTTGAAAATTTATTTAGTATAGATTGATTTAATAATGATCCAAATACAGGAACCTTTAATTTTATGGAATCTAAAATATATCCGCCCCTCTGTGTCTTTGANACAAGCCACAAACTTCCAATGAAGCCAAATAATGAAAAAACTATTGAATTAAAATTGATGCTTATCCATTCACTTAGCAATACNAGTCTTCTTGTTGCTTCAGGCAAATTAGCGCCTAATTGAACATATACATCAGAAAACATTGGAATAATCCACATGAACATTGCACTCATCATTGCAAAAAGAAAAAGAACCATAAAAATAGGNTANGTCATAGCTGATCGAACTTTTCTTCGTACATCATCTAAGTTTTCTAANTATGTTGCTAATTCATCCAAAATTTCATCGAGGTTTCCACTAACTTCACCAGCTTTAGTTAATGAAACAAATAATGTGGAAAAGACACCAGGATGCCTCTGNAATGCTTCGGATAATGANAATCCTTTACGAATATTTTCACCNACATTTGTTAACACTTTCTTAAGCTTAGGGTGACGCTCCTCACTTGCCAATCCTTGTATTGCACGTTCAAGAGTAAGACCAGCTGAGTACATAGTAGCTAACTGTCTAGTAAAAAAAACTAAGTTACTTAATGGAATTCTATTTTTAAAACGCTCAATAGATAAATTAATTTCATCTATGAATGGACCTATGAAATCCCAGGTAGTATCTATCTCTTCTAACTTTACAATAATCTGATTTTCAGAAGATAATTTCTGCATAGCAGTATCAAGGTTATCAGCTTTTATCTGCCCTTCACTTCTGCCGCCTGATTCGTCTTTAATTAAATAAGTGTACGCAGGCATTAAAAATCCTCAACAGTTGAGCGCAATACTTCAGCTATAGTAGTTGAACCTTGTAAAACTTTATCAATGCCGCTCTCTCTAAGTGTAATCATTCCTTCTTCTAATGCTTTTTGACGTATGATATCCTCATTAGAATTATCGAAAATCAACCCTCTTATTTCCCTTGACATAGGAATAAGTTCAAATATTCCTGTTCGGCCATGGTATCCTGTATTACGGCAGTGACTACATCCCTTACCTTGAAATAATTTCTTACCTTTCAATCTAGACTCTTCAAGATTTATTCTATTCAACTCTTCTTTTGTAGGAGTATACTCTTCCTTACAATTATCACATATAGTTCTAACTAATCTTTGAGCCATTACCAGATTCAAACATGATCCAACTAGGAAAGGTTTTATACCAATATCCAATAATCTTGTTACCGTAGATGCTGCATCATTGGCATGAACTGTAGAAAAAACAAGATGACCAGTCAATGAAAACTTTACAGCAATATCTGCCGTTTCTTCATCTCTAATCTCACCAATTAATAATATATCCGGGTCTTGTCGTAATATTGATCTAAGTGAAGAACCAAATGATAGACCTATAGTATCATGAACCTGCACTTGATTGATTCCTTCAAGTTTGTATTCAACAGGGTCTTCAA
>NZXJ01000090.1 GCA_002701945.1 Fidelibacterota bacterium | reverse complement strand
TCGGACATACAGGCTGGCGCAGGTAATTTTGGAATTCTTCATGCAACAGGAGTATTTAAAGAATATCTTCAATATAAATGTAAATATGCAATATCAACTTCAGATACTGGAGCTTTTATACAAGAAAATATATGTAAAAAAAATTAATCAATTTAAACCTAACTAATTATTACACTTGATTATTAAGGTTAATTGCACTNNGGAATAATTATTGNGATTTATAAGCGCAGCGAATTTATATTATTTTAATATTCCTTCAAATCTCTACATTTCTTTTTCAGCAATTAACATTTTACCNTTATCNAACAGGCCATGGTCAATTTGATCCTCANTTAAATATACNTTTCCATCTTCNTTATGAGGNTTTCCTATNTTAGAATGTATNGATTTTAAACCNCCNAACCATTTTCGCTTATCAGATAAATAAACTAANTCNCCAACTTCAGCTNCTAATTTCNATANATCATTTTTTGAAAACATAANTTCATCTTGTTCATGATCNGACACANAGAAATTTACCTCAACANTCTCTCCAAGCTTTTCATTAACCTTAGATCCTTTAAATGCAAGTTTTGCTTCATTAATAGAATATACTGTAAGACCCATTGTTGATGATTCTTCATCGTAGTCACTGTAATAAGTAACAATTATTGGAACAAGAACAATAATAAATACAGGAAAAATAAATTGTAGAGAACTGAACCCAAGGATTGCTAATAAATAAACAACACCCGTAAATACTGATAATACCCACATAATGCTTTTACTATTTTTATTACTCTTAATTGTTGAAGCTATATTTTTTTGTATAACAGTTGTTACAGTAACAAATACGCCTACACCCACACAAACTATAAGATTATAAAAGGCACGTATATACGAATATGGACGATCTGGATTCATTTCGATACCATGATCAAATGGAGAAATAAAAACTTCAGGAAACCTTGCTCCTAATATCATGAGAACAACACCACCTAAAAATGTCGTAATTACCCCTGCAGGAGTAAATCTTTTCCAAAAAACACCCATGAATATTGCAACTACCAAAGGAGGTGTTAAAGTTGAATGAAAATAACCATGGGCTTCATATACTGTGGGAAACTGTATAAAGGCTAGAACTGATAAAACTCCAGCTGCAGTAATTGCAATTGAAGTTATTCTNGCTGCAAATAACTCCTGTTTATCTTTTTGTTTATTATTATCATACTTTTTCTTTAAATATTTCATTATAGGTCTGTATACATCATTTACAAATATTGCAGCTGTGGCATTAATTAATGTATCAACAGTTGACATTAAAGCTGCTGTAAGCGCAGCCATAATAAATCCAAATATCCCAGGACTAGTAACTATACTTGCAACAACAACAAATATTTCATCTGGACTGGTATTTGGACTTACAATNCCAGGATCCATAACNGACATGGCCTTACCAAGCCAACCTGCATTTCCAACAACAATTGCAGATAGAGGTAAAACAAATAATATATTTATAGTTGCTGCTTTACGACCTTCATTTACACTTTTACATGCCATAAATCGCATTAGTAAACCTTGGTTCATAAATAAGAAACCAACTGAGCCAGCAACAGCATCCTGCCAAAATATACCTACGAAATTAAAACTAGATGGTTCATTAAAATCTGCAAGGGGTAATTTCCAGGTTAACGGTAACAGATCCCAAAACTCTTGACCTCCACCCACATAAGTAATGCCAAGAATAAATAATAGAAATCCAGCAAAAAGTAATATAAATCCTTGTAGTAAATCTGTAAAGATTACAGCTGTTTGACCTCCAAAAGTAATGTAAATACCTGTAATAATGGCAATGACAATTATAGCTCTCATTAAGGTAATATCTACTATACTGCCAAAAATTTGAAACGANTCTGGAAGCATTGGNATGACAGCCTTACCNAGAGTTAAAAACCCAATNCCTATATAACCAATCATATAGAATAAAAGTAAAATTGTTGCCAAAAATCTTGCAGAAGGGTTAAATCTTTTTTCAAAATATTCTGGAATTGAACGAACTTTTGAATAAACTATTATTGGCAACCAACCAAACATAAANAAAGGCACAAAAAACCAATCATTCAAATAAGTCATTGATGAGCTAAAACCATGCTCAAACCCTTTAGCAGAATANTTAACAAAGCTATGGCTTCCTACTCCAGTAGCCACAATAGACATTGTTATTAGCCACCAACTGAATCTTCTACCACCAAAAAAGAAGTCCGAAGTATCTTTAGTATATCTTCCAAAATAAGTTCCAAATGACATAATGGCTAAAAAATAAATCACCATTACTATCCAATCAGTTGAGGTTCCTATATTATGAAAAGTTTCCATAGACTATTGAAGAGCAAAATATGTGAACAAACCATGAACAATCATAAACCAAGCATATCCTAAGAAAAAAACTTTCATCCAAGTACGATGATGCGATTTACTNAAATCAATTGCACCTGTTTTCCAAACAAGATATACACCAGAAAAAAAGAAAATTCCACCAACTCCATATAGATAAAGATACGGCAACCAAGAATGTGAAAAATAATCCATTAATTTTTATCCATTATTTTATCAAAGTGAATTTTCAATTCACTATATGTGTCTTGAAGCCCTTGAACTTGAACCTTTGTTTCTCCAATAACGGGCATAAAGTTAGTATCTCCATTCCATCTAGGCACGACATGAAAATGTATATGATCTTCAATTCCAGCTCCACCTGCAGCTCCAATATTAGCNCCAAAATTATATCCATCAGTATTAAGATTCTTTTTCATGATAATCATAGACTCATTAGCNAACCAAATTATCTCATTTAAAGTGTCAATATCTAGCTGATCAGTTGTATCAACATGNTTATANGGAGTAATAAGAAGATGCGCATTATTGTAAGGATATAAATTCATTAATACAAACGAATGATTACCTCTGGATAAGATTAATGAATTTTTATCATTATTTGATTTTTGCTTTGAACANAAGACGCAACCTTTTTCATCTTTATTTCTAATATAACTNATTCGCCATGGTGCCCAAAGTTGCCGCATAATTATTCATTATCATCTTTTTGAGATTCATTAATAAAACGCTTTTGTAATTCTNGAGGCAAATATTCATAATGACTAAAGCTTTCAGAGTGTAAACCTCGGCCACCTGTCAATGAACGAATAGCGGTAGAATAATGGTATAATTCAGATTGAGGAATTTTAGCTTTTATAACTTGAAAGCTCCCTTCGGTTTCCATACCCATAATCTTTCCCCTTCTACTTGATACNTCTCCCATTACATCTCCCATAAAATCTTCAGGAACTCTAACCTCTACATCCATTATTGGCTCAAGNAAGCATGGTTGAGCATTATTGAATGCATCTCTGAAGGCTCCCTTACCTGCAATTTGGAATGCAATATCCTTAGAATCAACTGGATGCTGTTTACCATCATAAAAATCCACTTTTAGATCAACTACTCGATAACCAGCAAGAATTCCATCTACACAAGCNGATTGAACACCTTTTTCAACAGAAGGGACAAACACACGATCAACATTCTGGCCTACAAGCGACGAAACGAATTCTACACCTTCACCTCTTTCTTTAGGCTCAATTCGCATCCAAACCTCGGCAAATTGTCCTGCACCCCCAGACTGTTTCTTATGTCTGTATTTAGATTCACCTTTCCCTTTAATTGTTTCTCTAAAAGGTATCCTNGGTTTAAATGTATCTATATCAATACCAAATCTTCTTTGTAATCTTTGTATTGAAACTTGTAAATGCAATTCTCCTTGGCCTGATATAACCGTTTGGTGTAACTCTGGATCAACATAATAAATAAAGGTTGGATCTTCTTCATGTAAAGTTGATAGTCCAACGGCCAACTTTTCTTCATCTCCTTTAGCTTTTGGAATAATTCCCATATGAATGTTAGAATTAGGGAGTAGAACTGTATCCATAATCACCCGAAATTTCTGCGAACAAAGTGTATTGCTTGTATGGGTATCTTTTAATTTTACNACTGCACCAATATCCCCTGCATTTAAACGATTAACACTCATACGATTTTTACCATTAAGCAGAAACATTTGACCAAAACGCTCTGATTTAGACCTCGAAGTATTTAGCATATCTACGCCAGCACTAACACTCCCAGAGTAAACTCTAAAAAANGATAAATCTCCAACATGTGCTTCACTAATAGTTTTGAACACATATACTACTGGCTCATCACCATCTAAATTAACAGATATTTCTTCATCAGATTTTGTTGATTTTGCNANAACAGTTCCTCTATCAACTGGAGAAGACCCATATTTAGAAATAAACTCCATTAATCTAGTTATCCCTATGTTAATTCCTGCAGAAGTACAGAATAAAGGGATAAAATTTTGATTTTGTATTGCATCATGNATACCACTGCGCATTTCTTCTTCNGANAGGTTCCCTTGTTCAAAAAACTTTTCAAGTAATGTATCATCTGATTCTGCAACATATTCAATTAACTCTTGGTGCAATTCTTCTACACGGCTTTTCCATTCATCCGGCAAATCTGACTCAGCATACTTACCACTCCCATCTGTATTATATGTAATAAGTTCACTGCGAAGAACGTCAACTATCTGATTAAATCCTGGCCCAGCATTTACGGGCAACTGCATTGGAAAAACATTTTTACCAAAATGATCTTTAGCTTGCTTCAAGATATCATCAAATTTTGTATGTTCACGATCTAGACCATTGATAACTAATACTTTTGGTATATTATTTTTTGATGCAAATGACCAGACTTGTTCTGTNCCAACTTCAATACCATTCACAGAATGCAAAAGAACAACAGCCATATCAACAACAGCTAATGAACTGATAGCTTCTCCTATAAAGTCCAAATAACCTGGTGTATCTATAATATTAAACTTTTTGTTCATCCATTCAAGATGAAGTGGAGATGAATGGATTGAAATTTGTCTTTCATGTTCATCATGATGGTAATCTGAAACCGTATTCTTATCTTCAATAGATCCCATACGATTTATTTCTCCTGCGCAGGAAAGCATAGCTTCACAAAGCATAGTTTTGCCTGAAGCACCATGTCCCACGATAGCAAAGTTCCTTATATCTCCAGATGTAAATTCTTTCATTGTATCCTCGGATTATTATTAATAAAAACGCTAAGAATTGTAATTTAACTTGATGTACAAATCAAGTTTTTTAAAGAAATAATTTGTTATTTTGATTGCGATTGCGACTCTTCGATAAATTCTCTTAGAGAAGGGACAATATAAATATCTGATAAATCTTTTTTACTAAATTCATTAGCTAGAATTTTTAATCTTTGCTCAATAGGTTTACGCTTATTNACTACAATAAAGTTCTCATCTTCTACTAAACATGATCCTCCAGTAAAATCTCCCTTATCTTGCAGTAATTTAATATTGAGTTTTTCAGCAAGCTCCTCGAATAACGTAACTAATTTTTCTTTCTGATTGGCCATTACTACAATAAATTTTCTCTATNATCCTTGAGATATTCTACTATTTTTTTTACTTCCTCTACTCTTTCCTTATTTACAACTAAAATAGCGTCATCTGTACCTACNACTACTAGATCATTAACNCCNAACAATGCAATAAACTGCCCCTTTGACTGCAANAAATTATTATTTCCTTCAANAANCANTCCATCGCCAATAATAGTATTNCCTTCCTTATTTTTTGGACTAATTTCATGAATTACATTCCATGAACCCAAATCACTCCACTCAAATTTAGATTTAACAACATAAATATTATCTGTTTTCTCCATGAGCCCATAGTCAATTGATTCAGGAGAAATATTATGCCATATTTCATCAAANCTATCGCCTTTATCTAAGCATTTTTTAATCCTATTAATAGAATCATATAGTTCTGGCATATGTTTATCCAAAGCNTTCATAAAAACATTAACATTCCATANAAANATTCCTCCATTCCATAAAAAATCTTTACTTTTTATAAATCTTTTTGCTAAACCTAAGTGTGGTTTTTCTGCAAACGCTTTTACTTTAAATACATTTGAATGACTTTTTATTGATTTACCTTCATGTTGAATATATCCATATGCTACAGATGGAAAAGATGGTTCCATTCCTAAAGTCACGAGTCCTTGATTATTTTTTGCAATATCTATAGAAGAATTAATTGCTTTTTCAAATTCCTTATGCCCTATAATTAGATGATCTGCAGGGAATACNCCCATAGTGGCATTTTCATCTATTGCTGCTATTCTTAATGCTGCTAAAGCTATACATGGGGCAGTATTTTTAGCTTCTGGTTCAATAATTATATTTTCTGGCGGAACACCTNTTATATTATCTTTGATTTGAGTNGATAAATCTGATCTAGTTATTATAAATATATCTTCAACTTGTTTTAGTTTAAGCAATCGATCAATAGTGATTTGCAACATTGATTTTTCACCTAAAATATTAAGAAGTTGTTTAGGNTTATTATTTCGGCTCAATGGCCAGAAGCGAGTACCACTTCCACCAGCCATAATTACACAATACATNTTACTTATGTAATTTTTCTACATTTATCATTGGTAACTCTATATCCCAATTGCCACGTATTTCAATAGTATCTGGTATCATATAAAACCATTCAGCAGGAACTAGTGGTTTTACTGTACCAAAACTATATTTATTATCATTATTGTAATCGTTAAAAATAGTAATAGTATACCTACCTTCAGNAACTTGATTAAAATGTAATTCTTTTTGTGAATTTACGAACGATAACTTTTTAAGTTCCTTATTTTCAACATTTAATAAGGATGCTCCTATTGAACTGATTTCTTCTCCTTCAATTGGAATCTTTAGCCCCCCGTATCTTAAAANTTTCGCTGTATTAATTTTTAATTCAATAGTTGAGTCCTGTAATATATTATCATGTATTTTTAATAAATAATTTGTTTCNGGNTCCCANTTATTTTGCGGCATTATATTTNCCTGCATTGGGCTAACAATTATTAATTTTTCTTTTACTTGTATCGTATCATTTTTAAATAGTTGATAAACAGTTTTATTATTACTTGGAATGGGTTTAGAAAACTTCAATTCTACAAACTCTCCTTCATTCAAATTATTTGGTGATATAGTAATATCTGTTTTAGGTGAGGTTAGATTTATTAAACTAGTATCAAAATCTGAAAATGAAAAATTTACCGAGGACGAGTCAATATAGATTTTTTTATCAATATATAAATTATTGACAAAAACTTTAAAATTTTCTGGTTTCGTTCCCAATATAGGATCAATAAATATTAAAGAACTTTCATCTTCCGGATCTATAAATGAGTTTGATACATTAATTATTTTATTATCATGAACAATTTTTAATTGATAATCTTTGTTTAAATTTTTTAATGAACGATTAAATAATATTCTTGCCCAGTTATTACCTTTCCATTCTCCATTTAGTAGTTTTAATTGATGATTCATATTACCCATTAACATATTTATGTTTGTAATAATCTCATCATCTTCAACGGATATCGTTTTATTCCAATTTAAACCAAATTTCATTCTGTTTTCATTAAGGAGCATACCTGCAAAATTTCTATCTAAGCATAAAATTAAATAATCTGCATTGGATAAATATTGAAAGGTAAATACTCCATTATTTGATACATCAGTCACGTAGGTAGGGTTTGTAAAATAAATATCTTCAAGATTATTATTTTTTATTTGCCATAAATGAACTGATGATTTTTCTTCGCTATAAACTATACCAGAAATGGAACCTTTAGAAATTTTTTCCCCAGTACTATAAGCTAATGATATAGCATCAGATAATTCGACTCCATGCTCATCTTTTATATCTCTACTTAAATTAATAACATACGTTTGATCGATTTCAAGATCATCTGGCAAATCAATAATTACTATTTCACCCTTTGATATAATTGATAAATCGTTTTGGAGAATGGGAAAAATACGAATCCCTTTTTCAATACTATTTGAATCCATGTACTCCGAAAACTTTAAAACAATTTCTTGCCCTTTGTAATTTAATGATCCGCTTGGTGGGTCTATGCTAACAAGGTAAGGTGGTGTAGTATCCTTTGGCCCACCGCTAGGTGGTTTTATCACTGCGCAGAATTGAATATAAAATATTGAAATAAAAACTATAAAACTTCGAAAAAGAAAATAATAATTGCTTAGAGAGTTCATTGACGTTTCAAATTTATGGGAATTTCACTAATAAATGTCATATCTCTTTTGGTCAATCTAGCTTTAATACACCAAACATTTACTCCACAATTATATGCTTTATTCAATGCAGTACAAAAAACTGGGTCTCTGTCCCACATTGGTTGAAATACACTTGCATCTGAACGTTGAATTACAAAAATAATACCTGCCTGAAATCCGCTTTTTACCAGTTTAGTTAATTCCTGAACATGTTTTTTACCTCTTTCAGTAATTGCATCAGGGAATTTTGCAATACTGTTTTCAACAAAAGTTACTGATTTCACCTCTAGGTAAAATGGTTTTTTCTCTTTATTCAATAATAAAAAGTCGAACCTATGTTTTCCATATTTTACTTCCTGTTTTTCAATTCTAAATCCTTTAAGAAACGATATATTGTTTGATTTAATGCATTCTTTTATGAACTTG
>NZXJ01000056.1 GCA_002701945.1 Fidelibacterota bacterium | reverse complement strand
TTTTCATTATTAGCACACTTACTATTTTAAATCTATTATATGAAATATTAACTCCATCCTTCCCTGGTGCAGCCTTAGGAAGTGCAATTATGATTACTTTAATAATTGTATTTAACTATTGTTGGGTAAAGTTTTATTCAACATCTTAATATTCGTATGTGAAAATAATGAAAAAAGACGTTAAATATTATCAGCATCAGTTTGTAGATAGGCACGTAGGGCCAAACCAAGAAGAATTATCACAAATGCTTCATACTATTGGCGTAGGATCAATTGAAGAGTTAATTGATTTATCCATACCAAAATCAATTCAATCAAAAGAAAAATTAAACGTAGGCAATGGCATATCAGAAAAAGAACTTATCGAAAAATTAAAATCAATTGCTGAAAAGAATACAATAATGAAAACATATATAGGGATGGGATACTATAATTGTATAACACCACCAGTTATTCAGCGAAATATTTTAGAAAACCCTGGTTGGTATACACAATATACTCCATATCAAGCAGAGATAAGTCAGGGCAGGCTAGAGGCTTTAATAAATTTTCAAACGATGGTTTGTGATCTTACAGCATTACCTATTGCCAATGCATCTTTACTGGATGAGGCAACTGCTGCTGCTGAGGCAATGACAATGACTTATAGAATGAGTAAAGATCGTAACATTTTTTTAGTATCAAAGCATTGTCATCCTCAAACAATTGATGTGCTGAAAACAAGATCTGAACCTTTAGGTATTACTATACAATTATGTGATGATGATGACTTCATTTTCAATCAAAATGTTTTTGGATCTATTTTACAGTATCCCGATACAAATGGATCAGTGAATAATTTTCAAAAAATAACAAATGCTGCCCATAAAGAATCTGCTTATGTAATTATTGCAACTGATCTAATGAGCTTAGCTTTACTAAAACCACCAGGAGAGCTTGGTGCTGATGTCGCTCTTGGCTCATCTCAACGGTTTGGAGTTCCTATGGGTTACGGAGGACCACATGCGGCATTTTTTGCAGTAAAAGAAAATTTTAAACGTTTTTTACCAGGGAGACTAATAGGTGTTTCCGTTGACTCTGAAGGGAATCAAGCATATCGAATGTCTCTTCAAACAAGAGAACAACATATTAGAAGAGAAAAGGCAACTTCCAATATCTGTACTGCGCAAGTATTATTAGCAATAATGTCAGGTATGTACGCTGTATATCATGGCCCCAAAAGAATAAAAGAAATAGCTAAAACAATTCATCAACATACCTGCGATTTAGCAACAAGCTTATCAAAAGCTGGGTATGAAATACTCAATGATACATTCTTCGATACAATTCGTTTTTTAGGTCCTGATAAAACAAAAGAAAAATTATTGAAACACAATATTAATATCAGAGAGTTCTCTGATGGTTCATTAGGTATTTCAATTGATGAAACAGTCATGAAAAAAGATATTTCTCATTTATTATCGATTCTAAATGTATCACATGAATTGAATAATAAATCAACTCTACCATCTGATCTTAGAAGAGAAACTTCATTTTTAAGTCACCCTGTATTTAATAGTTATCACTCAGAAACAGAAATGCTTAGATATATACATCGATTAGAAACAAAAGACTTATCATTAAATACTAGTATGATACCATTAGGGTCTTGTACAATGAAGTTAAATGCCACAACTGAAATGATTGGAGTTACTTGGCCAGAGTTTGCTTCGATTCATCCATTTGTACCCGTCAACCAAGCAAAAGGTTATAAACATTTATTTGATGATCTTTCTAATTGGCTCGGAGATATTACTGGATTACCTGGTGTTTCACTGCAGCCAAATTCTGGAGCACAAGGTGAATATGCGGGCCTAATGGTTATACGAGCGTTTCATCTTTCACAAGGAGATAGTAATAGAAATGTCTGCCTTATCCCTGAGTCTGCACATGGAACGAACCCTGCAAGTGCAATTATGTGTGGCATGGAAGTAATTGTTGTTAAATGTGATTCTAAAGGGAATATTGATATTGAAGATCTGAAAAATAAAGCTCAAAAACATCAAAACAATCTTGCTGCGCTTATGATCACATATCCATCTACGCATGGTGTATTTGAAAGTACCGTTCAAAAAATATGTAAAATTATTCATGATCATAAGGGGCAAGTATATATGGATGGTGCTAATCTAAACGCTATGGTTGGTGTTAGTAGGGTGTCTGATATTGGAGTTGATGTATGTCATATCAACCTACATAAAACATTTGCGATACCCCACGGTGGCGGTGGACCGGGGATGGGCCCAATTTGTGCTGCAAAACATCTCACTTCATTTCTGCCAACTCACAATGTAATCCCTTGTAATACATCTTCAAATGCAATCTCTGCTGTCTCTGCTACTCCATGGGGAAGCGCTGGTGTATTACCAATAAGTTGGAGCTACATGGCTTTATTAGGAAATGAAGGCATGAAAAAATCAACGTCTATAGCAATATTAAATGCCAACTACATGGCAAAATTATTAGAGGACCATTTCCCCATTTTATATAGAGGAGAAAATGGGTTCAACGCTCATGAGTTTATTATTGATTTGAGACCTATAAGAAAAGAATCAGGTATTACAGATGAAGATATTGCGAAAAGATTAATGGACTATGGATTTCATGCTCCAACCATGTCATGGCCTGTTCCTGGAACTTTAATGATTGAACCAACTGAAAGTGAATCAAAAAATGAGCTTGATAGATTTTGTTCGGCGATGATATCTATAAAAAAAGAAATAAATGATGTTATTGAAGGAAAATCTAATGCTAAAAATAATATGCTAAAAAACTCTCCTCACACTATGGAAACCATTACAAAAGAAACTTGGGATCATCCATATACAAGAGAAGATGCTGTTTTTCCTGCGCCCTGGCTCAGAGAGTACAAATATTGGCCTACCGTAGGAAGAATAGAGAATGCAATTGGTGATAGAAATTTAATCTGTACATGTCCTGATATATCAGATTATGAGGAAGATAATTAATAAATCTATATTATTTCCCCTTCCATATAGCTTCCATTGTTTTTCTTTAATAATACAGATACAATAGTATTTTGAATAGATATGTTTTCTTCAATATGTACTTTGATATAATTATCTGTAAAACCTTGGGTTATTATATTATTTGATTTTTCAATTAGTACTGGCCTGACCGTATTTTCAAATTGATTGTAAAACTGATGTCGCTTTTCATTTGATAATTTATGTAGAGCTTTACTCCGTAATTCTTTTTCTTCTTTTGTAACATGGTTTTCCATTGTTGCTGCCAAAGTATCTTTTCTCTGCGAATAAGAAAAAACGTGTAAATAAGAAATATCAAGGCTTTCTAAAAATACTTTAGTTTCTTTAAAATGATCATTTTCCTCTCCGGGGTATCCAACAATTACATCTACTCCTATGCAACAATCAGGTATTAATTGCTTGATAAAATGTACTCTAGATTCATACAGGTTAGTTGTATATCGTCTTTTCATATTTTTCAATATTGGATTAGATCCAGATTGTAGAGGGATATGAAAATGAGGTACAAATTTATTTGAATCTGCACAAAAAGATATAATGTCATCCGTTAGTAGATTTGGTTCAATAGAAGAAATACGAAAACGATCAATCCCTTTTATATTATCTAAAGTTGTAATAAGCTGTAAAAAGTCTTCACCATCAGAACCAAAGTCCCCGATATTTATTCCAGTAAGTACAATTTCTTTTGTTCCTGCATCTGCAATTTTTTGAGCAATCTTTACTGTATTTTTTATCGTATCACTACGGCTTCTACCTCTTGCCATTGGGATAGTGCAAAAAGTGCAGGAATAATTGCATCCATCTTGCACTTTTAAGTATGATCTTGTTCTTTCACCGTTCGTAAATGATGGATAAAAAGATTTAGTATTACCTATAGGTGATCTAACAATTGTTGATTCATTTTTTTCATTTAATGTATTTAAATGAGATAGTAGATTAAATTTTTCTTTTGCGCCAAGGACTAGATCTACACCTGGTATTGTTGATATTTGCCCTGGCTGTAGCTGGGCATAACATCCTATAACTGCAATTTTGGCAACAGGGTTGAGTCTGCGTGCTTGACGGATTAATTTGCGCGCTTCTTTATCTGCATTTTCCGTTACAGAGCATGTATTTAATACATATATGTCCGCTTTATCTTTGTAGCTAACCTTTTTATAACCATGACTTAGCATTTCACTACTAATTGTAGATGTTTCAGAAAAGTTAGTTTTGCATCCCATTGTGTGGAAAGCTATGCTTGTTCTTGGAGTACTCATCTTTATTTATTAGAAAATAATTTTATAAATCAACTTTTCCAAATTATGATTATCAGGAATGATATGACTGGATAGACCTAACGGTCTTCTTTTTACGAGATCGTATTGCTCGAACTGCAGCATTTGCTCCAGATAAAGTTGTAATTGCCATGATTCCTTTTTGTATACACGCTCTTCCGATTGCCTCTTCATCATAACGAGACTTTGAACCTAGGGGTGTGTTAATAACCATCTGAATCTCATTATTCATTATATGATCAAGTATATTAGGCCTTCCTTCTCCAACTTTAAAAACAGTTTCAACTGGTATGCCGTTTCTATTTAATTCTTTAGATGTGCCTTCTGTGGCAACAATATTATAACCCAATTCCTGTAGATCGCGAGCTATTGGTATTGCATTCATTTTATCTGGGTCATTAATAGAAAAAAAGACCGTTCCTTTATAAAATATTTTATTTCCTGAACTTATTATTGCTCTTTTAAATGACTCTCCAAATGTGTTTGAGATTCCCATTACCTCCCCAGTAGATTTCATTTCAGGGCTTAAGAATATTGATTCTTCAGGAAATTTATTAAAAGGTAAAACAGCTTCTTTTACTGCAACGTGATTATGCATATCCCAAGGTGGTAAATTAAAATCTTTAAGTTTTTTACCAGTAGCTATTTGAGCTGCTATTCTAGCAAGTGGAATATTGGTTGTTTTACTTACAAATGGAATTGTCCTGCTAGCCCTAGGATTTACTTCTAACACATATATTTTCCCTTCTTTATATGCAAATTGGATATTAATTAAGCCTAACACATTAAGTTCAATTGCTAAATCATTCGTAATCCGTACAATTTGATCTAAAGCATCAGTTTTTATACGATAAGGTGGAAGAACACAAGCAGAGTCTCCAGAATGAATACCAGCTTCTTCAATATGTTGCATCACTCCTCCAACATGTACTTCTTCTCCATCACATAAAGCATCAACATCAAACTCAAATGCATCTTCTAAAAATTCATCTATTAAAATTGGATGACCTTCTGTTACATCAGCAGATCTTGATATATAATCAATTAATTGATCTTTTGAATAAACAATCTCCATTGCACGTCCACCTAAAACATAGCTTGGCCTCGCAAGCACCGGATAGCCAATTTTTTCTGCGACAGCAATGACCTCTTCTAAGGTTCTACCAGTACCAAATTTTGGGCATGTAACTTTTAATTTATTTAGTATTTGACCAAATTTTTCGCGGTCCTCAGCAAGATCTATACTCTTTGGAGATGTACCAATAATTGGCACTCCGGCCTCCTCTAATACATTTGCAATTTTCAATGGAGTCTGTCCTCCAAACTGCACTAGAACACCATCCGGTTTTTCAAATTCAACAATATTTAATACATCTTCATATGTAACTGGTTCAAAATACAATCGATCTACCAAATCAAAATCTGTACTTACAGTTTCGGGATTACAGTTAACCATTATTGTCTTATAATTTAAATCTTGNAATCCAAATACAGCCTGTACGCAACAATAATCAAATTCAATTCCTTGGCCGATACGGTTCGGACCACCCCCTAAAATCATTATTTTCTTTCCATTGATGGGNTCTATTTCATTTTCTGTATCATATGTTGAATAGCAATATGGGGTCTTTGCTTCAAACTCTGCAGAGCAGGTGTCTACNACTTTATAAGAAGGTAACACTCCTTCTTTAATCCTATTTTTTCTAATACTTGCTGCAGATTTGTTTTTTATACGGCCAATTTGTTCGTCTGAATAACCGTACTCTTTTAATTCTTTAAGTGTAGATGAACCATCTAGGCTAAGTAATTCTTTTATCTGAAAAAGAAACCAAGGGTCTATACGCGTAACATCATGTATTTCTTCNATNGATTGACCTTGAATAAAAGCCTCACGAATTTTTAATAATCTAAATGCCGTAGCAAATCGAAGTGTCGTCATGTCCAGTGGCCTTGCACGTTCCACATCGGGATCTCCTTCAGCAATAGGTTTTGGTTCTAATCCATCCAGCCCAACTTCTAAAGAACGAAATGCTTTCTGTAAGCTTTCTTTAAATGTTCTCCCAATAGACATTACCTCTCCAACGCTTTGCATTTGAACACCTAAATGTCCTGCAGCATTAGGAAACTTTTCAAAATCAAATCTTGGTATCTTTGTCACAATATAATCTATGGTTGGTTCAAATGCTGCAAGCGTCTTTCCTGTTATATCGTTTGGTAATTCATCTAGTGTATAACCTACAGCAAGTTTTGCTGCAACTTTAGCAATNGGAAAACCTGTNGCTTTACTTGCAAGAGCAGATGATCGGCTCACACGTGGATTCATCTCTATAATCACCGTTCGTCCATTTTCAGGGTTCACTGCAAACTGAACGTTTGATCCTCCAGTTTCTACTCCAATTGTTCGCAAGCATAGTATAGCATCATTACGCATTTGCTGATATTCTTTATCTGATAAAGTCATGGCTGGTGCTACTGTTATTGAATCTCCCGTATGTACCCCCATTGGGTCAATATTTTCTATTGAACATATGATTATAGCATTATCAGCTTTATCGCGAATAACTTCTAATTCAAACTCTTTCCAACCCAATAAAGACTCTTCTATTAGCACCTCATTGATGGGGCTTGCATTTAAACCATTTTCAATCAGAGGCTGATATTCTTCATAATTATATGCTACTGAACCTCCTGTCCCACCCAAAGTAAATGAAGGTCGTATTATAACGGGGAATTGTAAATCATCTAACATTGTTTTAGCCTCTTCCCATGTGTGAACAAATCCTCCCTGGGCTGTATCAATTCCTACATCGTCCATTGCCTTTTTAAATCTTTCTCTATCTTCTGCTTTATCAATGGCATCTACTTGGGCTCCAATTAATTGAACATTGAATTTTTCAAGAACCCCTTCTTTAAATAAATCTATAGATAGGTTTAGACCAGTTTGCCCACCAACTGTGGGCAGAATGGCATCGGGCTTTTCTTTTTTAATAATCTCTGTTACATATTCAACAGTAATGGGTTCTATATATGTTGCATCTGATAAATCAGGGTCTGTCATAATTGTAGCAGGATTAGAGTTCACTAAAATAACACGGTACCCCTCTTCTTTTAATGCTCTTGTTGCCTGCGTACCAGAATAATCAAACTCACATGCTTGACCAATTACGATTGGACCTGCGCCAATAATTAATATTGACTGAATATCAGTTCTTTTTGGCATCTTTCATCATCTTTATAAAATTTTGAAATAAATATCTACTATCATGAGGTCCAGGACTTGATTCTGGATGATATTGTACAGAAAATGCTGGAAAATCCTTGCACATTAATCCTGCAGAAGTATTATCATTTAAATTTACATGAGTAGGTATCACGTTTGATGGAAGCGTATCCAAATCAACAGCAAATCCATGATTTTGACTCGTAATTTCAACCACACCTGTTTGTAGATTTTTGACAGGATGATTAATTCCTCTATGCCCAAATTTTAATTTGAAAGTTTTAGCTCCTAGAGCAAGAGCTAATATTTGATGACCTAGGCAAATACCAAAAATTGGTTTTTTCCCTAGTAGGTCTTTTACCATTGCAATACCATAAGTCACAGCAGATGGATCTCCAGGGCCATTGCTTAGAAAAACACCATCAGGATTGAAGTTAATAATTTCTTGAGAATCCGTCTCTGCTGGGAAAACAGTTATATCGCAAGAATTCTCCTCTAATAAACGGAGAATATTTTGTTTTATACCATAGTCAATAGCCGCAACCTTATAATTCATTTTTTTCTTCTTTGTCCATCGAAATTTTTCTTTTGTAGTGACTGCTTTAGCTAAATCAAGACCATTCATAGATGGTGCTTTCGATAATTCCTTTTTTAAAGTATCTACATCAACTATTGTTGATGAAATAATTCCGTTCATGGCTCCTTGATTTCTAATATGTCGCGTTAATGCTCTAGTATCAATTGATTTAATGCCTGCAATTTTTTGCTCCTTTAAATAATCACCAATTGATTGAACGGAACGCCAGTTAGATGGAATAGTAGTTTCTTCTTTAATAGCAAAGCCAGAAACCTGAATATGCTTAGACTCTATATCTTCCGGGTTAACACCGTAGTTACCAATATGAGGCGCGGTCATTGTTACTATCTGTTTACAATAGGATGGGTCGGTTAAAATTTCCTGATAACCAGACATACCTGTGTTAAAACAAACCTCACCTATTGTTTGACCAACATAGCCGAAAGATTCTCCATTAAACACACGACCGTCTTCCAGTAATAGTACTGCTGGTTGATTAGTGCTCAAGACCCCTCCAAAATAATAATGAAAATGAAATTCTTATTAATAATACATTATATAAAAATTGGCCACCCTTTCGGAAAAGGGTGGCCAATCGATTGAATTCCATACCTGAAATTCATAAAAAACTTTCAAAGATAAAACACTATAAAATAAATTTTATTATGGTCGGATACGATATTTATATAATTCATTATAAATAATGGTACATTTTTCTAATAAATCCTTGTATTGATCATCGACGAATGAAGTATTTTCTTTATAGGTAGAAAAAGTTGTCGATTCCCATAATCTATCATACCAATATTTCCCCCATATACCATCTTGCGGGTGTGGGCCCTGGTTCCAAAAAAGCATTTCCTTTTCAAATTCTATTTTAAAGAAAGAGCAAATTTTTGTTAACATACTTTTAGGATTCAGAAGGATATCTTTTGCGTCAACTGTAGGAATTTTATAATCATGATATTGAAGAAGTCTTAGTTGTTGGGAATATCCCAGCGCATCTGAATCTGTGATAGAGCTTTTTTGTAAAAAACTGGGGATTACTTCATTGGGGTTCCGAATTAATAAACAATTCAAAAAACTGTTCGTCCACTTCAAATTATCTGTTGGGTCAATATGTTGTGCCATGTGTTTTTGATACCAAATAGATTTATTATCTGGGATATTATTTTGAAGATCACTTATTACACTATCATAATCTGTGTCATATGATTCAATAATTTCTTCTCGCCCAGGGTGATCTATTCCAGTTCTCATTAAATAATTTGCATAGAAAGGTTCATCTGAAATATATGTATCGGAACGTGAACTAAATGATCGCATCATTGCGGTGGATATATTTCTTGGACCGGACCACATTGCTATCCGAAGATGTTTCATATATAATTATTCAGGATATCGATTATTTATTTCGGCTGTATATATATCTTGAAGTTTATCAGTAATTGCGCCCTTTTTACCACTTGAAAGAGTATGATGATCAATCTTTGTTACAGGCAATACACCTGCAAAGGTACCTGTAACAAATGCTTCATCTGCAGTGTGCACATCATCAATAAGAAAGTCCTTTTCATATACAGTTATATTATTTTTTTTACAAAGATGTATAATNGATCCTCTGGTTACTCCATTTAAACAATATTCTCCAGNAGATGTCCAGACTTCAGAATGTCTTACAATAAAAAAATTTGTTGAGTTACAAGTCGANACATATCCATTCATATCAAGCATNAGNCCNTCATCTGCGCCTAGACGATCTGCCTCAATACACGCTTGTATGCAGTTAAATTTGCTGAGTGAATTTATTTTTGGATCTTGAGTTAATTGTGATGATCTAATAGTATTGACTGAAACTAATTCTAATCCTTTACTCTTTGATTCCTCCGTTACAATTTTATGCTCAGGAATAATTACGATACTGGGTCCACCTATATTCGCTTTTGGGTGTTGNTACGGGGTNCTTTTTAANCCTCTTGATACTATTAATCGCAAATGTATATCTGAATGCATTTGGTTCGCATCTATTGTCTCCATAATCTTATTTGTTAAATCATCGTCTGACNTGCCAATATCCATACCTATTGCTCTAGCGCCTTCATATAATCTACTCATATGTTCTTCAAGATATACTAGATGTCCATTGTGAAGACGGATTCCTTCCCATACTCCATCACCTAATAAAAATCCNCTATCAAAAACAGAAATTTTAGCTGCCTGGCGTGGAATAATTTCCCCATTAATATATATGAGAATATTATCGTTTCNGGNNTCTTTTACATATTCGTGTGTACCGCTAGGCATACTTTAAAATTGACCTATTACTTTGAGGTTAAAGTCCAGACTCCGTCCCAATCATCCCCTGGAGGATTTTCTTTCCAATGGTCGCAGCGAGGAATATATACTCTGCTAGGGTTTGTTTTTCTTCCTGCAAACATNTCTTCTAATTCATCAGCAGCTTTAAAGGCTTCTTTGGCTTTTTCCCATTCCTGGTTGCGGTACAGATCTAGCGCTTCATGATATGCCTTAAGAAATGTTTTCTCTTTATCAGTTTCTTCTCCTGCAATAGCAATTAGTTCATACACTTGAGCGGGTTCTGTTTTCCCCATTACTCTTACGAAGTCTAAATCNCTCCATATAAACTTATCTTTNCAGGNNGTGTAAGTCTCATTGGCAACTTGAATATAAATACCNTATTGCTTTGCAGATGATTCTAGTCGTGCAGCTAAGTTAACNGTATCNCCCATCATTGTATAATTCATCCTCATGGTTGATCCCATATTNCCCGTTACCATCTGACCTGTATTAATACCAATCCTATTTTGCATATTATGTACAATTTCCGGCCAACGATCACCTTCACCTTGCCACTTTTCTCTCATTTCACTCAGCCTTTTTTGCATGATCACTGCAGTACGACATGCATAATATTCATGATCATCCACAGGGGCAGGTGCTCCATAAAATGCTACAATTGCATCTCCAATATATTTATCTAGTGTTCCTTTATTATCTAATAAGATGTCTGTCATTTCAGTTAGGTAGTCATTTAATAATTCAACAAGGTCTGATGCTGATAGTTTTTCTGAAAAAGCAGAGAAGCTTTGAATGTCTGTAAAAAATGCTGTGTGNTATCCTTCCTCTCCACCTAATTGCGGNTCTTCCTTTGCATCNAACATTTGATCAATCAATTCTGGGGATATATACGTGCTGAATGTATTTTTCANAAATCGTTTATCTTTNTCAGAACCAAAAAAGTTATATAAGAAAACGCCTCCATACGTTCCAAAAATAGATAACATAGGTCGAACGGTTTCCCACATAACCAAATGATTAAAGAATTGAAAAAGNGTAAATNCCCACCAAGCAACCATAGCAACAATTGGTACGGGAACTGTATACAGAGTTTTTTTAGGAAGACTTACAATAATTCCAGTTAAAATGGTGAGAATTAAAATCGTATTCAAATTTTTACCTGGACTAGTTTTTTTGATAAATTGATTCTGTAAAATGCTATTCATGACATTTGCATGAATTTCCACACCTGCAAAGGTTTCTTGCACTGGTGTATTACGTAAATCCATTAGCCCTGGCAACGAAGCTCCAACCATAGCTACTTTTCCATTCCAATAAGATGGGTCTAGCATTTCTGGATCGAAGCAATACATATAAGGCAGATAATAAAACGTTTTAAATTTCCCATAATAATTAACAAACATACGCCCTTCTTCATCTATGGGGATTTCACGCACCACCGTTCCTGTAGTATCGCTAAGACGAAGAACTAAATTATCAAAATCATAATCGAATCCATCGGCGGGAACTCCCAAAATATCCATTGCTGCAGCAAGGACTAAGGTTGGGTAAACATGATTTGGCCCCTCAAAGTGTATTGCGGTTGGAGCTCTACGAATAATTCCATCTTGATCTTGTGGAAAGTTAGCACTGCCTGCACGCCTTGCTACGCTGATGAGATCCATATGCGTGTTTGTTAATCGATCAGCTTGAGGAAGCCTCTGAGCTTGTTCTAATGGTATTGATAATAGATGATCAGGNCGGTTATACCCTTCTGGTTCACTGTCCATCTTATATTGAAAATTCAATGTGTCTTCTTGTTCAAATACTAGTGCGTGGTATACCTTATTACTTTCATAAGTAGACTGCACAAACCGCATCGGGTCATTGCTTACTAGAAATTGTTGTGTTGCAAAAGATAGGTTTTCTTCTTGAGGTGCACTTTCGCTAGTTAAGGCATTAACTAGATCATAATTATAGGTGTTCTCTGGATCGAAAATAATATCAAAGAGTAATGCTTTTGGATTACCAGACGAAACTACATCTATTAATTGACCATGATATGCATGTGGCCAGTCAAAATAATTCCCCAACCCTTCAATGGAGTTCTGTTCAATATCAATAATAACAACTGTGTCTATGGAAGCTTCTTCTACAGTGCTAACTTTGAATTTCATACGACTATCATATGATAGATATTCATATTTATCCAAAAACTTACTAACTGCAGGGAGCTTATCAACAACCAGGCCAACTATCATTGTTACAGCCAGGCCAATAAGTACGCCAACCCCAAGGCGTTTTAATAGATCATTCATCTAGTAAGAATAGTTTACTCTTTGGCATCCTGTTCTTTATTCCATTTGACAAAATCTAAATCACCGTCTTTTCCTTGATCAAATTCAAACATATGATATTTACCATCTTTGCGAACATTAATCTGCATGCCTTCTGCTAATGTAATCCACTCTTCAAGTGTAACCTCATATGGGCCTGATACTTGAGTAGGAGCCTTGATCTCCGTTACTGGGCCAAGAGTAAATTTAGGTTGTCCAGTTGGACCTCCAGGGGCAAATGATTTTCTTTTTTCTTGGCGTTCCTCTATTACATTTTTTGCAGCATTTACATCGACCTTACCATTATATACCAATACTTCACTTTCGCCATCTCCGGCTTTGGCTCTATATTTTGTTCCACGTATAGCAGCTACTGCTGTAGGGGTTCGAACTGAAACATTTTTCTTTTCTCCAAAAGCTGCTTTTGCAGAAACCCATATGTTTCCTTTGTTTAAACTTGCATTAAAATTCTTTTCCATTGGNTTTACNCTGGCTTTATTNAGCACCAATTCTGAATTTTCTCCGATACGAACTTTCCCTCCACCAATTAATGTAATTTCCGCTCTAGATTTTGCAAGCGTGCGTATTATNTCTCCTTCACTTACTGGAAAGTTTGGTTTTGCNTTTTTCCAATCACCAGCTCCNCCAGATTGAACCTCAACNTTACCAAGAGGNAGAGAAATTCTTCCAAACTTTTTTGCACCNGCTTGATTAGCAAANACAACCACTACTAATAGGGCAGTTATAAACGATAATATAAGTGTTGAGTGTTTTATCATCCGATACTTCCTATAAATTATTTGTTCACTAAAACTAATATAATAAAAAAGGGCAGTACTTCTGCCCTTTTTGATCAAAAATAAATCTTATTTTACAAGAATCATCTTATGGGTATCACTGATGAGTAACTCACCTTTCGGTGAAATCACTCTTGCCATGTAGAAGTATACACCACTGGCTACCCTCTCATTATCCTTGTTNAAACCTTTCCAGATAAAATTATGATAGCCTGCAGGTCGATACTCATTGTTTGCCAACACCGCAACCTCTTCTCCTAATAGGTTATATACTACTAGGCTTATAGTCGCTTCATCTTGCATTGTAAGCAATATAGATGTCTGAGGATTAAACGGATTTGGATAATTCTGACTTAAAGCATAACGGTCTGGGAATAGTTCAACACCAGCATTATTCTTCTGTAAAAAATCTCTCGTACCTGCAATAAAACGGACTTCATGCTTTTGNGATGGATTTGTTACTGCATACTTATACACATGTCTCCAACGCAAGTCTTGAGCTGTTCCAAGCGTAATATCAATCGCAAACACATCTAGGTNTTCTGGTATCAAGTCTAAATCCTCAAATGTNAGATATACATTATGNTNATCATCTTGCGCTATNACTTCTAAGTCCCAGTATTCTCCTTCTTCTTTCGGCATCCGAATGTCACGTGTATAGGTATCACCATGTTCTGGCCAGTCTCTATTATTTANTCGAACAGATATTCCACCTGGGACTAATGGCGGNTCAAACGCATCNTGATTNTCATANGTNTCCATTGCNCCNTGNANTAANCCAACTTCATTAAANNGATCTCTACCTAATCCATTNCGAGCAGATATATTNANTAACCATTCATTATCTTCCAAAATAATTTCTGAATCAGCCACGCTTCTTCCTAATAATCCTCCTCCTCCATTACCTGGATTAATAAAGATACTAGATGCGCTGGAAGATTTGTAGATATATCCCCCCCATGGTTCAAGTGAGGAAGCATTTGTCCAACTACCACCATCATAGGTGTAAAAATTTGGATCGCCAGATAACGATGTTGAATCTTGTGTTAATACGCTACTTAATGGAACAGAAAAATCAAATGGATTTCCAATAAATGTCCAATCACCGCTGGTTAAATTAATTTGATACGGTTGATTGGTTTCAATAGTATATGTTTGACCTGTGTTAATACTAAACCCAGGGTCCTTTATCAAAATAAAATAGCTTTCACCGCTATTTAATGAAGATAACTGTTCAAACTCTGTCCATGCCCCAGAACCTGCGTATGCAAAGGCTCTCCATTTTGTATTATCAAATGCAGCATCAGGCATATCATCTACGATAAGATTCACAGGAGAAGAACTTGTTGGGTTTCCAGGGAAAGACCACAATTGATAACTGCTTGCATCTGAACCATTAGGAACTCCAGTTGGCCAACGATCTGTACTTGCAAGACCATTGGGAATCGTAACAGAAATGGATGTAAAACCTTCCGCAGGTTTATTCGTAATATTTCCGGCAACATCCTCCGCATGT
>NZXJ01000089.1 GCA_002701945.1 Fidelibacterota bacterium | reverse complement strand
CAGTATAAATAATACTAGATAACCAGAATGCAAGTAATATAGGTAGAATGAATTCTAATAAGATTGTCATTAAACCATTTATAATAATTAAACACAAAGGCACTAACATCGCAAAAGATAAAAGCGGGTATTTAATCATAAATTTTCTAATATTATTCATACATATTTTTCAATGTATCAATAATAGAACAATAACTGTGCCAAAGATATTATTATGCCGTTATGACATATAATTANNGTATATTTATAACTTAATGGCAGGCTTATTAAACCTTTTGAGGATTTTCGTCTTTTTTCTTTGTTTTCTTTTTAACAATATTTCTTTTATTTGAAGAAAAAGTAAATTCATTCTTTTTAATATCAACAGAAATTTTATCACCTTGAATAAATTTATTTTCTAAAAGCAATTCAGATATTGGNTCTTCTATATANTTTTGAATTGTTCTTCTTAAATTTCTAGCACCATACTCATTGTGGAACCCAAGCTTTGCTAANAATCTTCTAGCTCGTTTTGTTATTTTAATTCCAATATCTAATTTATCAAGATTATCGATAAGCTCTTTTAATTGCAAATCAACAATACTTAATACATCATCATTATCTAGAGTATGAAAAACAATTTTTTCATCTATCCTATTTAATAATTCTGGACTGAATACNTTTTTCACATTTTCAATTATTTTCGNCTTAATGCTTTCATAATTAAAACTATCTGTCTTTTCAATAAACCCGTACCTATTATCAATTTTAATATCTTTAGTACCTAGGTTAGAAGTCATAATAATTATTGTATTTCGAAAGTCTACTTTACGNCCAAGNCCATCNGTTAATATTCCTTCATCAAATAATTGTAATAATATATTAGATATATCTATGTGTGCTTTTTCAAATTCATCAAATAAAATGACAGAATAAGGATTTCGCCTAACTTTCTCAGTTAACTCCCCGCCCTCTTCATATCCTACATACCCGGGAGGAGCACCAATTAAACGAGAGACAGAAAATCTTTCACCATATTCCGACATATCAATTTTAATTAGCGAATCAGTATGACTAAATAGATAATTGGCAAGNACTTTTGCTAGTTCTGTTTTTCCAACACCAGTTGGTCCAAGAAACATAAATACACCAATAGGTCTTTTATGACTTTTTAAACCCGTCCTAGCTCTTTGTATCGATCTGGTTACGCTATCGATTGCTTCATTCTGACCAATAATCGATTTATGGAGTTCATTTTTCATTTTTAGCAATTTTTGAGATTCTGATTGCGCAACTTTATTTACGGGTATACCAGAAACTAAACTAACTACATCAGCGACATTATCTTCCGTAACAACAAAACGATTTCTAGAATCATCTTTAAGCCATTTTTGCTGCAATGAATCAAGTTCAGATAAAAGAGTTTGTTCTTTATCTCTAATTGCTGCCGCTGCTTCATACTTTTGNGCTATTATTACTTCTTCTTTTTCTCTACGTAATTTTTCTATTTTTAGTTCTAGATCAATTAACTCCTGAGGTACATCCATATTTAACATATGAGCTCTACTACCTGATTCATCTAAAATATCTATTGCTTTATCAGGTAAAAATTTATCTGAAATATATCGATGTGATAAATATACACAAGCTTCTATAGCTTTAGCACTATAGGTAACATTGTGGTGATCCTCATAGGAGCTCTGCAGACCTTTTAATATCTCAATCGATTCTTCAATACTGGGAGGGTTAACTGTTATTTTTTGAAATCTACGTTCTAATGCTCCATCTTTTTCAACATACTTGCGAAATTCATCTAGCGTTGTAGCTCCAATGCAATGAATATCCCCTCGAGCTAAGGATGGTTTAAACATATTAGAAGCATCTAAAGAACCTGAAGCTCCACCTGCCCCTACAATAGTATGAAGCTCATCAATAAAAATAATTATATTTTCAGTAGACTCTAATTCAATCATTATTGTTTTTAAACGCTCTTCAAATTGGCCTCTATATTTTGTGCCAGCAACAATTGCAGGTAAATCCAAAGATAAGATACGTTTATTGTGTAATAATCTTGGTACTTCCTTTCTAATTATTCTTTGCGCTAATCCTTCTATAATTGCAGTTTTTCCTACACCAGGTTCTCCAATTAAAACTGGATTGTTTTTCTTTCTACGAGTCAAAATTTGCGCAACTCTCTCTATCTCTTCTTCACGGCCAATTACAGGATCAAGGTCACCCTTCTCAGCTAAGTGAGTAATATCTCTAGAAAAATGATCTAAAGCTGGGGTTTTAGAAACGTTAGTTTTTTTTGTCACTTTAGATACTTCATATTCTTCTTTACTATCAATCTGTTCATTCTCCATCAGACCTAAAACACTATCATAATCAATAGTATATGCATTTAATACTTCAAAAGCAATTCCATCTGTTTCTTTTAGCATAGATAATAATAAATGTTCATCATCTGCTAATGATGATCCCAATGCATTAGCCTCATTATAAGAATTACGTAATATTCTTTCGGCTCTTCTAGTAAAAGGTAAATGGCCTAAGGTTAATGTACCTCCAGAACTTTTTATCATATCTTCAATCATAGATTTCAGATCTAAAATATTACAATCATAAATTTCTAATATTTTTACTGATAGACCAGTAGAATCCTTAATCATGCCTAGAAGAAGATGTTCTGAACCAACATAACTATGACCAAGTCGCACAGCTTCTTCTTTGGCATTTTTTATAATTAATTGAACGCGTTTTGAAAAATTCTCTTTCATTTTCAACTAAATATTAAAAAAGCTTTTCCATGATATAAAGCTTATAAATCAATTAAATATTATTTTTTCTTAATCTACCATTTATCATTTTAAGACAACGCGTACCAATTTTGGCAACCTCAGGATCATGTGTTGTAATAATAAATGTTTGATTGAAGTCAGAATTTATTTTTTTGAATAATCTCATTAATTTTTTTGAATTGTCGCCATCTAAATTTCCGGTTGGCTCATCAGCCAANACTAAAGCTGGCTGATTTATTAAAGCCCTAAGAACAGCTACACGCAATCTTTCACCACCAGAAAGCTCAGATGGATAATGACTTTTTCTATTTGTAAGATTAACATAGTCAAACAATTCATCTGCTAAATTTTCTTTATCTTTTACATTTTCATTTATCATAGCAGGCATTAAAACATTCTCATATGCAGTAAATTCTGGAAGCAGATGGTGAAACTGAAAAATNAAACCTAAATTTTTATTTCTAAAATCTGCCGCATCATTATTATTAATNTCTAAAATATTTTGTCCTAAAACCATTAATTCTCCAGAATCCGGNCGATCAAGTCCCCCAATNAAATTTAATAATGTAGTTTTACCACATCCAGATTGNCCAACTATNGTTATTATTTCTGNAGATTGTACTTTTAAATTTAGATTATTAATAACATCTAATTTATTAGCGCCATTAGAGTACGCTTTGACAAGTTTTTTAGATTCTAAAATTATTTTTCCCATTGTAACGATTCTCTTATTCCAATTTTAACAGCCTGTCTAGATGCAATTAAGCTAGAAAAAATAATAAATATTAATGATATAAAAGAAACNANGAATATATCNTTNANATTTATTATCATAGGTAATTCACTTATAAAATATATATCCGATGGTATAGGTATAACTCCATAAATATTTTGTATTATNATTAATAAAAGACTGAGTAGANTACCAATNAANACTCCTANGCCACCAATTAAAACACCCTGTGTNACTATTATTTTTCTGATATCTANATTAGAAACTCCAATAGCTCGTAAGATTCCTATTTGACGAATTTTTTGAATTATAACTAACACTAATGTTGAAATAAGATTAAAGCTAGATACTAAAATTATTAGACAAAGTACTGCTAATGCACCCAATCTTTCTAAACGCATAGCATTTATCAATGCTTTATGTAAATCTTCCCAACTATAAACAGAAATATTTTTAAAATCATTTTTTATTTTTAATACGATACTTGATAAATTTTTTCTATCAATTAAACGAAGATCTATTCCATCATAATTTTTCTTTCGTAAAAATATTCTATTTCCCATTTCTTTATTGATAAAAACTATTCTATCATCAAAATCCAATACTTGAGAATTAAATATTTTACCCACTTTTACATCTAAGAGTATTGGTAATCCAAGAGANCTTGATTGATCAATAGGACTCATAATTGTTAAAGGATCACCAACGCTTACATTTAANCTTTGAGCCAATAAATTACCTATTACAATACTCTGACCTGCATTATCTATGCCTTTATTAATAAAATCAATATTATAAAATGAATCNAGATTTTCAATATCTATTGATTTAAAGGTTACAATTCTTTTTGAATCATTTTNAGCAAAAATCATTCCAATTCTTTCTTTATATAACAAAGCTTTATCAATTGAAGGATCAGAATTAATTTCATTAAATATTTTTTCTAAATTATTATCTACGTTTGATGTTATTCTTATATCTCCTTCGAAGCCAATTAGTTTTTCAATGACTCTNTTTTCAAANCCATTCATTACCGATAAAGAAATTAAAATAGCAAAAGCTCCTATAATCATGCCAATAATAGAGATCCANCCATTTAGTCTACTAGGACCTGAACCGGCNCCTCCTAGCATAAATTTTTTAGCAATTAATAATTGAAATTTCATTCGTATTTTATTGCATCAGCAGGTTTTATGTTTGATGCAATTTTTGATGGCCAAAAACTTGCAATAAGAGANGAAATAATCCCAAATAATATAATTAATAAAATATTATTTATATTAAATGATATAGGCAAATAATCCATAAAATATATATCTTCTGATATAGAAAGGATATGATATCTTTCTTGTGCGATACCAAGGAGTATTGCTATAACAAACCCAAAAAAAGAACCTATTATTCCAATTAATGCACCCTTAAAAAGAAAAATTAAATTAATACTACTTTTTCGAAATCCAATCGCTTGTAATAATCCTACAACTCTAATTTTATCTAGGACAATCATAGTTAAAGCAGAAATAATATTGACAATAGCTACTAAAGAAATCATTCCAAAAATAATTATGATTGGTAATTTTTGAACTTCCAACCATTTAAAAAGAGTATGATGTTTTTCTTTCCAGGAGTTAGAATAATAAGGATAATTTAATGACTCATCAATTATATCAGAAAATGATAGAGGACTTTTATGATTTAAATAAATTATTTTACCTGAAATTTTTTTCTCTAACCCTAATAAATATTGTGCATTTTGTATTGATGTATATATCATAGTATTATCATACTCACTCAAACCAGAATGAAAAATTCCTTGAATAATAAACTGTTTTAACCTGTCAATTCCAGATAAGTCAGCTATTGAACTCAAGTCAAAAACAACTAAAGGATCACCGATTAATAATCCATATTTATCTGCAAGTGATTTACCAATTATTATTGAATTATTAGATAATGCACCTTTTCCTTCAATTAATAGATCTTTTAATGGCTGAACTAATTCATCGCCACTTATACCCTCAATAATTACACCCTCAGCATTAATTCCTTTTCGTATCATAGCAGGACCCTGAACAAATGATTGCATTATAAGATCAGCTCTATCAAGATCTATTTCATTTAATGATGTCTCTAGACTAGATTTTTCATCAATAGGTCTTCCAAGGATATCTTGTATTCTATAATGGCCATCAAAACTAGCTATTTTTTCCGATATAGTATTTTCAAAACCGTTGTAAACGGATATAGTCAAAATTAAAGAAGCTATTCCAAANGCTAGCCCTANAACCGANAATCTACCTGCGAAAGAAGAAAAATTAGATTTATCTGATGAACTTAAATGACGTAAAGCTAAATGTAAGCTTAAGTTCATTTTTAATANGCTTTTAGATNTTTCTCATAGCNGGAAACAATAAGACGTCTNGAATNGATCTGTTATTAGTCAATAGCATAACTAACCTATCTACACCTAAACCAACCCCTCCGGTAGGCGGCATACCGCATTCCATTGCTTCGATGAAGCTGTCATCAATTGGTTGAGCTTCATCATCACCTTTTTCACGGAGTTTTGCTTGATTCTCTAAACGATCCCGTTGATCTAAAGGATCATTTAACTCAGANAAAGAATTTGCAAACTCAGCACCTCCAATAAANANCTCAAATCTTTCAACTAATTTGACTTCACCAGAACGATGAGATTTAGCAAGAGGTGAAATTTCTCTTGGATGATCAATGATAAATACTGGCTGAGTAAGATTTGGTTCAACTAACCTACGCATTAATTCATCTAATAATTGGCCATAATTTTCTTTATTGCTTATCTCAATACTATTTTCTTTGCATACTGATCGTAATTTCTTTATATCAGCTTCTAATAAGTCCTCACCTGTCGCATCTTTCAGTAAGTCTAGATATGGTTTCCTATCAAATTTCTTACTTAAATCAATACTAACATCACCCCAATCAAATTTCATTTTATCAATTGANTTTGCTNCAAATCTTATAATATCCTCNACCCTATTCATCTGATCATTNTAATCACTGTATGCTTCGTACCATTCCAACATTGTAAACTCAGGATTATGATTCCGATCCATACCTTCATTTCTAAAATCTTTTGACAACTCATANACCCTATCAATACCACCAATAATNAGTCGTTTTAGGTACAATTCATCAGCTATTCGAAGATAGAGTGTTTGATCAAGTGTATTATGGTGTGTTTTAAAAGGTCGTGCATTTGCTCCACCATACAATGGCTGGAGCACAGGTGTTTCAACTTCTAAGAATCCTTCATTATCTAAATATGATCTAAGCGCTGATGTTATTATAGTTCTTTTCNTGAAAACTTCTTTTACTTCTGGGTTNACNATTAAATCTAAATGACGATTTCTATAACGCTGTTCTTTNTCTTCAAAAGAATCAAATGTTTCACCATCCTTTTCNTTAACNATAGGAAGCGGGCGTATACTTTTTGCCAAAACTGTTATTGATTTTGCATGAACAGATATTTCTTTTGTTTTAGTTTTAAAAACAAACCCATTAACACCAATAAAATCACCTATATCNAGTAATTTGAATATATTATAAAGCGAATCACCAACTTCATCTTTTTTAATATAAACTTGTATNCTNCCATCNGAATCTTCTATNTGAAAAAATGACGCTTTACCCATTTTACGCATTGCCATAATTCGACCAGCAACAATTACATCTTTATTTTCTAAAACTTTAAATTGATCTTTAATTTCATTACTATAATTTGTGGGTTTAAAATTATGTGGAAAAGGATCTACGCCAGCTTCACGCAATCTTTCTAATTTTTGCATCCTAAAATTGATTATTTCTTTCAAGCTTTGTTTTTCTGTTGACATAAATATTACTTTAATTTTTTAATTCNTTATCTGATATATTATCCATTAAAAATGCCCTTACAAAATCGTCTAAATCACCATCCATTATATTTTGNACATTGCCCGATTCAAATTTTGTTCGATGATCTTTCACCATATTATATGGGTGAAAAACATAAGACCTAATTTGACTACCCCATCCTATATCTTTTTTTTGGTCTTCAAGCTCACGAACNGCTTCTTTTTCTTTATCAATTTCTACTTGATATANCCTTGACTTCAAAACTTTCATCGCGTGAGCTTTATTTTTATGTTGAGAACGCTCATTTTGACATTGAACAACAATATTTGTAGGTATATGGGTAATACGAATAGCAGAATCAGTTTTATTAACATGTTGTCCNCCTGCNCCACTAGCCCGATATGTATCAATTCGTAAATCATTTGGATTAATTTCAATATCAATTTCTTCTGTTACAGATGGATAAACAAATACNGAAGCAAAGCTTGTATGCCTTCTACTATTAGAGTCAAAAGGAGAAATTCTTACTAGCCTGTGTATTCCTGCTTCAGCTTTTAACATACCATAAGCATAATCTCCTTTTATTTCGATTGTTACATCTTTTATACCGGCTTCATCTCCTGGTTGATAATCAAGAATATTTTTATTGAATGATTTTCTTTCAATATATCTTGAATACATTCTAAATAACATNTCAGCCCAATCTTGACTTTCTGTTCCACCTGCTCCAGGATGAATAGTTAATATTGCATCTTGAATATCTTGTTTATTTCCTAAAATTAATTTTAGTTCTAAATCTTTAATTATTTTCTCGTATTGAATTAATTCATTATTGATTTCTTCATCTTCAACTTCACCATTTTCTGCAAATTCNATCAAAACAGCAATATCACTGTTTCTTTTATCAAGATCTGACCAAATTTTAATTTCATTTTCAATACGACTAATATTTTTCAAAATAGTACTAGCATTATGTTGATCATTCCAAAAAGACGGGTCTTGCGATTTTTTTTTCAATGATTCTAACTTTGATTCCTGCAAGTTAAGGTCAAAGGTACCCCCTAAGCTCAAAATGNTTTGACTCTGAAGATGAGAATCTATCTTTAAGTGTTACCAAATCCATTAGAATAATTTACGTATCAAATAAATATAAGAAATTGAAATTATAACTAAAATTTAGTCACCAGAAGATATAAACATACGTTCATTCAGATGACGACGTAAGTCCATTTCATCCATACCTATTTTTACAAATCTACCATTTTCTGCAAGAGATATTTTAGTAGTCTCTTCAGATATCACGACAACTATTGAATCAGTTTCTTCAGAAATTCCTAAGGCAGCTCTATGGCGTGTCCCCATACCTGGNTCAACCATAGTACTTTCTGTTAAAGGTAAAATACATGCAGCAGCATCAATAATATCATTATTAATTATTACCGATCCATCATGTAATGGAGAACCTGGATTAAAAATTGAAAGTAATAGAGGTGCTGTTACTTCAGCTTTTAACTCTGTACCTGCTTCTTTATATGACCTTAGACCTGTTTCTCTTTGAATTACTATAAGGGCGCCCCATTTATTATTTGTTAATTGGACAGATGCTTCTACTATAGCTTCTATAGTCCTTGAGGATCCTATTTGAAAAATACGTCTGAAAAATCCTGTCTGGCCAACATAAATTAATAATCGTCTAATTTCAGGTTGAAAAAGAATCACAAATGCAACCACCCAAACAGTTTGAAATTGATTAACTACCCATGAGGATGCACTTAAACCAATAGAGTTAAACAAAACAGAGGCAATTAATAAAATTACTAAACCTAATAACATCTGTCCTGCTCTAGTCTCATGGAAATACTTATAAACTTTATAAAACAACCAAGTTACTAGTATAAGATCAATTATATCTATTAGGCTAACTTTGATAAACCATAAATCGAACAGATACATCTAAGCAGTCGCTCCTTTAATTTTATCAGAAATAATTTGAACACGCTTCATTTGTAATACATCATGTACTCTAACTATTCTAGCTCCATTAATTATTGATGCAGTTATTGCGGCAGCTGTACCTTCTAACCTTTCTTCAACTGGCAAGTCTAAAGTAAGACCAATAAATGATTTACGTGATGGGCCTATTAAGATTGGATAACCTAAGTTTGCAAAAGTTTTTAATTCTTTAATTAATAAAAAATTATCATTCTTCAGCTTCCCAAAACCAATGCCCGGGTCAAGAATAATATGAGATTTAGGAATTCCATAATCCAGACAAAGATTAATTTGAGTTTTGAAGTAGGTAATTATTTCTTTAATTATATTATCATAAGTTGGATTAATCTGCATATTTTTTGGGGTTCCTTTAATATGCATAATGACAATAGGAATATTATAATCTTTAACTACATCAATCATTTTCGAATCAAAATTTAGTCCACTTATATCATTAACCATGTTTGCACCTGAATTTAAGGCTTCTTTTGCAACTTCAGATTTATAAGTATCAATTGAGATTGGAATAGAAGAATTAGAGCGTATCCCTTCAATTACTGGTATTACACGTTTAAGTTCATCATTAATAGATATTTCATCAGCACCTGGGCGAGTTGACTCACCGCCTATATCAATTATATCTACACCTTGATTAATTAGGTCTAATGAATATTCAACAGCTTTATCTAGGTTAAAATATTTACCAGCATCACTAAAAGAATCTGGTGTTACATTTAAAATACCCATAATTAATGTGGGTGATAGGTGATTATTAATTTTTTGAACTAGAGAATTTGTCAATGTAGACTAAAACCAAATATCAAAAATGTAGAAAATAAATACTTAGTATTCAAACTAAGATTTAGGTGACTTTTTAACAGGACTTTTTTTAGTCGCCTTATTTTTAGAATTCGTTTTAATAGTTTTTGCAGATCCATTTAATTTTCTTCTACGTATGGTTTTTCCATCAATTAGCTTTTGAACATCATTTTGATCAATAGTTTCATGCTTAAGTAATGCTTTAGCCATTGCATGCAATATTTTTTCATTTTTTCTTAGGATAGTATCTGCAGACTTCTCAGCTTTTCTAATAATTTTAACAACTTCATCATCAATTAATTTTGCAGTAGTCTCGCTGTAATCACGATGAGATTGTATTTCCCGTCCTAAGAATATTTCCTCATTCTTTTTTCCAAAAGTCATAGGACCTAAATTGTTGCTCATTCCCCATTCGCAAACCATTTTTCTTGCTATCCCTGTTGCCTGTTCAATATCATTACCTGCTCCTGTAGTCAATTCGCTAAAAATCAATGTTTCAGCTGCGCGCCCGCCAAGTAATATTGCCAATCTTCCTTCAATATATTCTTTTGAATAAGTATGTTTTTCATCAATTGGTAATTGAGTTGTAACACCTAGAGCTCTTCCTCTAGGTATTATTGTTACTTTATGTATTGGATCTGCACCACGGGTTAAAGATGCTACAAGAGCATGACCAGATTCGTGATAAGCCGTAATTTTCTTCTCTTCATCAGAAAGTAGAACGCTCTTTCTTTGAATACCAATCATAACTTTATCTTTAGCTTCATCAAAATCTTCCATATCAACAGATTTTTTCTTTTTACGAGCTGCTAATAAAGCAGCTTCGTTTACCATGTTTGCTAAATCAGCTCCAACAAGGCCAGGAGTTCCTTTAGCTAACACTTCCAATTTTACATTACGTTTATTTACAATAATTTTTTTTGTATGGACTTTAAGTATTCCTAAACGTCCGTTATAATCAGGTGCGTCAACTATAATTTGCCTATCAAATCTTCCAGGTCTTAAGAGTGCAGGATCAAGGACATCAGGCCTATTAGTAGCAGCTAAAATTATTACGGATTGCTCTGAATTAAATCCATCCATTTCAACAAGCAAAGCATTTAATGTCTGTTCCCTTTCATCATGCCCTCCGCCAAGGCCAGCTCCTCTTTGACGGCCTACTGCATCTAATTCATCAATAAATATAATACAAGGTGAATTTGTTTTCCCTTGTTCAAATAAATCTCGAACTCTTGATGCTCCAACACCAACAAACATCTCAACAAAATCAGCACCGCTTAAACTGAAAAAAGGTGCATCAGCCTCCCCAGCAACTGCCCGTGCAAGAAGAGTTTTTCCAGTACCAGGTGGCCCTACTAGTAATGCACCTCTTGGTATTTTTGCTCCTAATTTTTGAAATAGTTTAGGTTGTTTTAAAAAATCAATAACCTCTTTTAATTCTTCTTTTGCTTCTACACAACCTGCTACATCATTAAATGTAATTTTTTCCATATCTGGAGTCCAGATTTTTGCTCTACTTTTACCAAAATTAAAAATACCTTTCATACCGCCGGCGCCTGATTGCATTCTTCTTAAAATGAAAATCCAAACTGCTATAATTAATAGCCAAGGAAGCATATTTAAAAAGTATCCTGTCCAATCTATAGACTCTTGCTTAAAACTATAATCCACACCATAAGCATCCCATTCTGTCATTATTTCACGATCAATAAAAGGGATAATAACTTTGAACTTTTTTACATCTTCTATTGGACCTATCTCAGATAAGATTGTCTGTGGAGTTTCAAGCTCCCCAGTAAATACATCTTCTACTATTGTTGCTTTACTTATGAGCTTATCTTCTAATAATCCT
>NZXJ01000088.1 GCA_002701945.1 Fidelibacterota bacterium | reverse complement strand
GACCACTTCGACGCTGTGCATCTAGATCAGTTACTACGAATAAGAAAAGAAAGCTAAATAATAACGCGTAATTTCTCATTGTTTACCCCCTCCGTTGGAATAATTATTGAAACTTATTTTGGCAAATATAGATAGGAAATATTAAGAATCTAAATAAAAAAAATGTCACGTGATCTGAAGCACGTCCTTATAAATCAAATATATTCTAGCTTAATCCTTCTTGATAATTAGCAATCATATTAATTACTTCTTCCTTGTAATAGGTTCCTTTAAATCCAACGCATCCCTTATCTGTTATGTGAGCTATTAATTGGTTGGAAATATTTAAACCATAATATTTTTCTAATATATATCGATAAAATGACAATTGAAGTGAATAGTGAACAAATTTACAATCAGGCAGTTCTTTTGTAATGTCATGTATTCCCATTTTATTATTGAATGACTTTGTATCAATCTTTTTTGAAGTTTTCCAATCTATAATTGCATAAGAGTCTGATTTTTTATTATATAAGAGCACATCAATACTACCTGCTATATTGATTTCAGAACTGTAAATAATTACTTCTGGATAAGTAGTTAAATCATATTTTAGATCAAATTGTTTTAACCAATCTAATGCATACCGAGTTTTTATATCGTATTGAAATAAATCAAGCTTATCTGGATAATCACTATCATTTAAACAAGTTTCTATTTCATTATGAATCTTTGTTCCAAAGTCTCTTTTAGCATCCCACATTGAAATAACATCTTTCACGGTCATCATACGGTACTTTGGGTGGGATGAAACTAATTTTTCTGCAATAGCATCTTTATCAAATGGTTCAAAATATCCGCCAATTATTTCTGTAACACTTTGAAACTTAATATCTGGATTATTAGATAGAATATATTTGTGACCAGGTTCAACTAATTGAATATCTTTGTTTAATATGTTATTCATATCAGTTTTCGTAATGTTTTGCAATTTTATTTGCAAACTTTTTTGATACATCCTTTGCTATTGACATGAGAAGATCATTTTCTGATGGTGCAAATTTATCTTTTCGTTTAACAAGGTTCTTGTATTTATAATTTAATGCGCGCTTATCCCCTTCATACGTTGCCCATTCATGAAAAAAATCGTTTTTACCATTCACTTCTCCATTATAAAGTATTTTACTATCGTTAATATTTATTATTTTGTATGATAATCTTATTTTAGCTCCTGATTGTTTCTTGTAATGATCAACCCTTGCACGAACCATCCCTTTAATTTCTTTATATTTTGTTTCCCCGGTTGAATCAACATAAGCCTCCTTTTTTATAACTACCTCTTTTTTTTGTTTAATATCTGTATCTGTTATTGTTTCTGCAGGATTAAAACTAGAAATCATAGTAGCACTCAAAATATGATCTGCACCAGAAAGTTCGCTAATTTCCAAATAGTCGTTCTCCGTTATCCCGCTTTGAACTAATGCAAGTTCTGAAAGAATTGTTTCTAGTTCATCCCTATTTATAATTCTCAGAAATTCTTTTGATTTATTAGTTTGATTCATCATTATTTGATCTCTTATGTAGGAGGAATATTTTCTATTTCCATCAAATTCCCTGATTAATAAAGTGTATGTAGCATTGCGCTTTGCCCTTTTATAGAGTTCTTTACTATCTAAATAGTCAGGTATATAATTTTGAGATAATCTAAAATTGATTGCTGCCTTTTTTTGATTCTCTTTATCGGCTTCATCTTGAAATTTCAAACCTAAATTATAGTGATATTGTGCAGCACGTTTATTAGCATCTAATAATTTATCAGAGAAATCATCAACTATTAATTCAAGGTCATAATTAATATTATTTTTTAATAGAGGTCGTAGATTATTTACATAACCACCCAATTTGATTAGTGAATTATACTCTTCTACTAACCGAGGCCATTTTGAATTATTATTTATGGATAATAATTTTCTAATATTCTGTTTATGCCCACTTACAGCGATATCGTATGATAATTCAAATAAATTGATGGCTTTTTTATTGTTTGGCTTTAAAGTTAGAGATTTCGATAAATGATAAGCTGCTAAATCATATTGACCTTTTTTGAAATATTTCTTTGCTGAGGAATAATCTGCATATCCTGCAATGAAAACTGAACAGGATATGAAAAAACATAAAGAACTAAGTAAGAAGGCCTTTTTCATGAATAGTAATATTACAAAGTAGTGTTACTAAAAGCCTAGAAACAAAACCCCGATAATGAACTGGATTTATAATAATGGCAATTATTGTTTGTTGTAATTATTCTATTATGAGTAAAGACTAAAAATTTATTTAAGTAATACCATCTTCTTAGTGCTCACATATTGTCCAGCTTTTATCTGATATAAATATATTCCAGCGCTGACTGGTTGACCATAATCATCAGTAGCATCCCATATTATTGATCGCTGTCCAGCGTTTTGAGTTTGATTTAACAGAGTTTTAACCTTTTTACCAATCAAGTCGTAAATAGTTATATTAACAATGCATTTTAATGGGATATTAAATTCTAACATAGTTATGGGATTGAATGGATTGGGATAATTTTGTTGAATTGAATAATTGTTTATTGAATATTTATCTTTAATTCCCAAGTTGTTGATTGGATACATATCAAATGATTGATCATCAAAATATTGTATACGGTTAGGGATAGTTTCAGTTATTATATCATAAGTCTGTTGATCTATACGATCAGAACGATAACGTATAGCTAAATATGGTAAAAAGCTTTCTGCTATATCTTCCCGATCAGGAAAATCTCGTGCATAGGTAGAAATAAATTCACCATCCATAGTCTGTGCTGATAACCATCCGGAAGATCCTGAGTGATATGCGTCTAGTGATGTATGGGCTGCCTCATGTACAAGTGTTTCTTCTAAAATACCATCATTGATATAATTTAAAGCCTGCCCAACATGAATGAGAATATTATTATTACCTCCTCCAAAAGGTTGAATTCCTTTGTGGATCCATACTGTTTCTACATCGAGTCTAAGAGTAGGAGGAAGCCTACCTATTTCTATTCCATATTTTTCGGCTTCTATAAATGCAGAGTCGGATGAACTAAACTCTGGATTAACTTGTATTTCACATGTAAGACCATCATTAAAACTTGCATTAAAGAGATAGGCTGTAACTGTGATCCAGTCATTAACACGTCGATCATACATAGTTCTTACTCCCTGACCTGCATAAGGAGCTTCTAAAAATGTTGATAGATCATTTTCTGTAATTATATCTGGGTCAATAAATATAGTTCCTGAATATGGAGGATCAAGGACAAGAGATCCACCCTGACAAAATAGAAAAGAAGCTATATATAAAGGTAATAGAAATATAAAGTGCTTCATTTGAATATAATATTACACCTCAGCACTCTTAAATGTCTAGTAACAAAAAAACCCCGCTTTGGGCGGGGTTTTCATTTGTTATTATATTTATTTAAATAATATAAAGAATCTTTATTCTTCTATAGGTTTAAGGTTTTTGTGTTCTACCATAATAACCTTAACTGTATCATCTCCAATATTTTTCATTTGATGTTTTACTAGAGTGTTCCCATGACCAATAAATCCTTCAGGGATATTCATTTCATTTACAGTCCCATCTGGTAGTGTGCTTTGCAATTTTCCACCTTTAACAACATTATAAGTAATAACGCCATGTTCATGCATATTATCTCCTTGTCCAGGAGCAAACGTTACTTCCAGAACCTTAACGTCTTCATTGTCTAGGATTACTTTATAAACATCTGGTGATACCTCTTCAGGAAGGATAAGACTTCTAGTAGATTCAGAATCTTCGCTTATATCAACCTCTGTTTCACGCTCCCATTGGTTGACCCCACTAATCTTTTTATCTAAGTTAAAATAAAATAACTCTACAAGATCTTTATTAAATACTGTTCCATCTTTATAATACCTAACTTCATTTGAAGTAACAAGCGCCCCAGAGTTTGGATCTGTATTTTCTATCTTCAAAGGAACGATTGAAATAGGTGTCCACCTTACAGAATCTATTGATTCAAATAGTTTTTCCCAATTTGCTGCAACTAAATTATTTACCGACCCATTTGCTGCAAGGAACCTTACTGTATCCGCAAATGCCATTTTAACAGAATCTCCATCCATGTTATTATAATCTTTAAATAATTTCTCTAATATTTCTACTTCTCCTCTATTCGAAAACACAAGTGATCTACCATTATACTCTGACTCTCCTCTCCCAAAATACTTTCCTCCGCTCCTTAAGCCAAATTCATTTTCGGGATTATGTCTACTCCATTGACGAAACCAATCAACCTTATCATCTTTTATACCAAATACTTCCATTAATTCTACATTTTGCGTAGATCCATTATTCCATTTTCTAAATTCATTAGACCATGCATGAACGACTCGATGCTCTCCTGTTTCTAACTCCATAGGAACCACTACAAAAGGAACCCATGATAAAGAATCAAAATCATTAAACCAGTCTGATATATCGTCTTGCTCATTGAATTCATCGGTGTTTAGCGCTCTGTATGCATCTACGTCTTGAGCATTATATGCTTTTACGAGATTCATAATTAATTCCATATCCTTATCAGCGCCTAATTGAAATGCTTTTCCATTATAATCACCTTCACCTACCCACTTTCCTGCCGAATTTTTCATGCTGGAATCAGTATTAACACAAGATGATATTATTAATGCCGTTAAGACTAAAAGATTCTTAAAATAATTCATTACATATCCCCCCCCACTATTTATCAATACCCTTAAATTATTTATTTAAAGATATTTAACCAAATTAAGTTAATAAAAAGGTTTAGATAAAAAGTTATTCCTCGTAATAACTTTTCATTCCCATTATTACTCTACGAATATTATAACGAATAATAATACTAAGTAATAATTGATTTACTATTCTTCCAATAATACCAAAAGGAAGATTATATTTAAATGTACCTATTAATTCACAGCTATGTTTATCAATAGGAATTATTTTATAAGTAAAAGTAGCTGAAGTAAAAGGAAATGGTTGTTGGTTATTTCGATGCAATTTAATGGTATAACCTGAGCCTTCATCCCATTCAATAACTGTCTCATCTGTATAAGTATATTTCGTAAATACGCGTCGAGAGGTCCCTATTCCATTAGATTTATTATTAAGGATCATTGTATTTTGTAAGAATGGAATATATTTATGAGGAATAGAAAAATTTTGTAATTGATTCCACGCATTATTTGCGTCGGAATTACAATTAGTTTTTATTTGAACTTGATTATCCAAAAGAAATTATATGTTTTCAAGATTCTTAAAATATTGATTAGAACTAAATGATTTATAAATCTTTTATTGATTCATTTCCAATATAAAATCGTTTTGATCCTTTATCAGATTTTAATAATACATTCTCCGCATCCCGTATCATAGTTGATGCTAGTAAATTCACTTGAAGACCAGATCCATTAGATTCAGCTAATTTTTCAAAGAAATTTTTGTTTTCTGGAAACCGTATTAACATGCCAGGTTTAAATACTGAAACAGTATTAAATGCATAATTTGAAATGATCGTTTGTTCTTTCTTTCCCATAGTTTTCATATATAGTAAAGGATGAATCCAATTTGTAGCCCATATCTTATGATTTGCACCTTTAGCTGATATTAGTGAAGCATGGGGTATTTTCGCTTTATATGCCATCTTAGCGGCCTCATTTGATATGCCGAATTCAATATCCACAAATTCTTTTGCACCTCCAGCACGTTGACGCGTTGTGCCAATGCAATTAAAAAAAACATCATGGTCAGTCCAATTGTCTTTTGTTGATGAAAGGTCGTATAAAGAGTCAACAATTATATCAATAAGCTTATCATGATTTTCATCGTTAATAACCGATCTTCTTCCTATGGAGGTAACTTTTCTGCAATTATCATTATTAAGTAATTGATTTATTAGGCATCTTCCTGTAGCGCCAGTACCGCCTATTACTATAGCTCTAAATGAATTTGTTTTTGGAGATGATGTAGTATTTGTATTCATTAAATGATTAATTATTTTAGAAAAATAACTTTATTTGCAGTGCTTGATTGGCCTGCCTGAATAACATATACATATATACCACCAGATACAGTTTCACCATGATTATTTAACCCATTCCAAACAAGAGAATGATTTCCAGGATCCTCAATCTGGTTAAATATTGTTTTTATTTCTCTACCTAGCATATCATAAATAGTAATATTTACATGCGCTTTTTGTATTAAATCATATCGAAAAGTTGTAGATGGATTAAAAGGGTTTGGGTAGGCTGGATATAATTTAAAACTTTGAGGAATATTAATGAGTTTTTGATCATTATTTAACCCTTGAACTTCAATAAAAGAAGTTCCAAATGTACTTTCTAAATCCCATGATATACCTGGAACCCAATAATCACCATTATACTCATATGCGCCTAGATCAGGAGCAGAACCATTATAGTTTTCTGAAATATTTTGAACTATAACACCTGCATCTATCAATGAAGATCCTTGGATTGGGCGGAAATCATAATTTTCTGGATCTACCAGCATATTTTTAATATCAGAATTAGTTTCATATCCATTCCAATTATTATCATAAATACCCGGCACAGGATAATCCTCGTACGTTCCGGATCTATGTCCTGCAATCTTATTAGCTGCATTATTTTGAGTTATGGTACCATCATTACCACCTTGATCAATCATTACTATAATATCATTTTTATCTCCATTGTCAAATGCAGTATTATTATATAGCATGTGCTCATAACCTTTTATCATTATTCCGCCCTGAACATTCCAGATTACATTATGATGCATTAACCCATTATTGCCTTCTCCATTACCATCAAAACGGGCGCCATATTTTATCGTATCATGTAACCAATTATAACGGATCTCCACATTTGGCTGTTGACCAACCATACATTGGATAAGAGATCCATCACTTTGCATATATCCACTATCATACATGTCATTTAACTCAATAAGTGCTTCATTGCCAGGATTTAAAGTTGCAGAAGCCCCCATTTTATGCATTGTATTTCTTCGGAAAGTATTTCCAGTTCCACCCATTTGGATAGTTGTCATTAAACCATTCAAATCAGTTGCGGTATAATCTATATGATAGAAATAACAGTCTTCTATCGTATTATTACCTGAATATATCTCAAGAGCAGAACCATCAGTATATCGAAATGCGCTTTTATAAACTGTACAATTGCTGCTACTGGTAATTAATGACATTTCAGGCTCTGTATCAATTACACCTAACATTCTTTTGTAACAGCTAGGATACCAGAAATTACATTCCTCTATACGAGTATAATCCCCATTAGATATGTTAAAAGTAGTTCCGAAAAATTCAATATTTTTAATATGCACATAATCTGAATTAGAGATATTAAATGCATACGACTGAACCTTACCTCTGATTTGAAGATTATTAGGGTTAGAATTATCAGGTGGCCAAAAATAAAGTTCATTTGTTAATGTATCCAGGAACCACTCACCTTCTGAGTCAAGAAATGAAAGTTTTCCTTCTAAAAAATAATCATGATGCTTTGTTTTCCAATCTGGTACCGGATCATAGGTAAATGTATTACCGGAATGAGATGTTATACGACGTGTCCAGGTTTTAAATGATCCAACATTCAATATCGCAATTGCACCAGTTATATCTAATCCACTTGCTGCTAAATCTACTAATCCATGCGGCTCATCAATGAGTGAACCATTTGTGTAAGCATTTTCATCCTGATCAATAGTTCCATGCCCCCAGTGATTTTCTTTATCCCAAATAGATCCATCATCAAAATTAGCATTTGGCCAACGTGCCATAACCATCTCTTGACGATTAGAAAATAACTGCCATATGGGAAATTCCAATGTTACTTTCCAAATATTGTCAGAATACACCTCCCACGATGACTCAAGTGGTACTGTACCATCTAACACAACCCTTTCATTATTATATGCAGAAAAAGTTAAAGGTGCGTTCTCAGAACCATCATTATTATTCATTATAACGCTCTCATGATAATTTCCCTGCCTGATATAGCATATATCTCCTGCAATCATTGTATCTGCAGCTTTTTGGATGGATAAAAAAGGACTATCTAAAGTTCCCGGATTGTTATCATCTCCTTGATTTGATACATAAAAATCAGTAGCTGAAATCGATGATATAATAAAGAAAATTTGTATAAAATATTTATACATAAGCAAATTTATATAACATTTTGATCTTTAAATGTATTTACAATAGCTACTCCAAGAGCTATTAATAAAAGACCGATTAAAGATTGCCACTGTAAAGATTGATCGTAAATCAAATATCCTAAAAGAGTAATTAAAAATATACCTACTCCAGCCCAGGTTGAATATGCAATCGCAATAGGAATTTCCTTTAAGGCAAATGTTAATAAATAAAATGATAGCATATATGCTACAACTAAAACAATACTAATAAGAGGCTTGGTGAAATTTTTTGAGAGTGGTAATAGCATTGTACCAAAGACCTCACAAACTATAGCACCAAGTAGATATATATATGACATAATAAATGTTTTTTATTTAGAAATTAAATTTAGAATAAAAGAATCTACCCATCATCTAATAAAACCGACTACTATTAATGAATGATAAACCACTAATTTTAATAATAATATAGAATTATTAGATTTAACTGAATATTAAAGAGATATTTAATTTGAATGGTCTAAACTACTTTTTTCTTATTGGTGATTTTACAGTTGCAATAGCTTTGTTAGTTGGATTTTTTTTAGCTAGGAAGAATAATCGGATATCTATTGAATATTACACTTTATTCTGGATAGGATGTTTAATTGGAGCTACGTGGGAATTTACTTTTTTGTTTTTAGGAGATGAATTTTTACATCCAGTAAATGTATGGCCATATGGACTTAGTGGTTGGCCACGTAAACTAAGTCATTCTATTTGGGATGGAGGAATATTTATGGTAGGTATATTTTTATGTGAAAAATATCTAAAGGGTCCTCTATTCAAATCTTTCAATAAAAATGAATTATTTGTGATGTTATCATGGGGGTTATTCCAGGAATTATTAGTAGAATATCTATTTAATGGAAGAGTCTGGATATATGAACCTCTTCCATGGAATCCAATTATTATTCCACCGCTACCTGGAACAGCTTCCTTATCACCCGGCTATACGTTGATACCGCAAGCGGTTTGGGTTGTTGCTCCGATTCTTTTCTATTTAATATGTCTAAAAGTAATGAAAGAAAAAGATTTTATACGATAAAGAAGTAGTAAGAACAAAAATTATAAGAGTATTAATCTTCATTCTGAATTAACGCATTAGAAATATTTATAGTATCTATATATTTTCATTATAATAAAAAAACCCCCACTAAAAAGCAGGGGTTTTTTTATGATTTATATATACTATGCGCCAGGTGGAGTCANCTTTTCGACTTTATATAACTCACGNCTAACAACATGATCAGCCATTGCTTCAGCAACCGTTGAATTTGGGTTGTTAAGAACATTAGACATTTTTTGCATGTCTACATCAAANAGTTGAACCATCGCAGTATTATCNTCAGCTTTTGCTACTCTAGTNCGGCTTTCATCNGCAAATTCTTCTCTAGTAGCAGGGTTAGAATTAAAAATAGNTTTCCAAGCTTCATANGAACTTTTAATATGAACTATAATTAGTAAATCCATTATTTACTCCATTTCTTATTATTGTTTATTNNTTTTCATTAGNTAAACCTGAATTCCAGTTCATTATACCAGTTATAGCAGGCAAAGACCACATTACCATTGGAAATAATGCTTCGGGAAGTTTAGCAGCGGGCACCCCCATCATTTCAAGCTGCATTATAGCTGAAACAATAAACCATACTACCACTGGTCCACATAAAACTGCAGCTAGTCTTGCTTGAGTTTGTCCTTCTGTCATGAATGCTGCGTATAGTAGGTATACGGATACCGTTAAAAACCAAAGAATCATAGCAAGATCATCCTTACCACCCCCCATTTGAATAAAGGGAACAATTACACCCATCACTGAATGCAATAGAGTAATAATTATAAGCCATATTTTAGGTTTCATTATCATTTCTTTCATTATAGAACTCCTTGTTATTAAATATTACGATGTACTAATAGTTATAAATGATACATTATTACTTTTTGCTATACATAAAGAATAATGTAGCAAGAACTGCATTAATAGCAAGATTACCGTAAACAGGAGGTCCAGATGCTTGTCCAGTAGCAAAATGATATCCAATCAGCAATACCCATAATACACCAATGATAGCATATAATTGACCATATGAACTCATAGCTTCACCTGCAATATCTGGCGTTCTCCAAGATAAAAGACCAATTGAGATAAGAGAAACCCCCATTGCTTGAGCCAAAGTTAGTAATTGAGGCGTCATATCGAAACCAGCCATACCCAAAAACATTTTAGTATTTAAAAGGAAATTCAATCCATTTATAAATAGGATCACCCCATTAACCCTAAAAATCATTTGTAAATTCATAAGTCCTCCTTTATGAATGTTTAATTATAGCAATATTACAAACCAGTAGTCATAAATGTCTAGAAATGTTCATAACGGTTCAATAATCGTAATTATATATCCATTCTAATATTCTTTTAGATTGTATTGCCCATGCTAACTCAGTATGCGACTGTCCATTTGCTATCCAAAATAAAAGATTATTTTCTGGGAAATTTTTATCTTCCAGCAATTTAATAAATCTTTCTACCCCCATTTTTAACATTGCATCCAAATCTTCAGTGCCATTTACAATTGAAAGCTTGAGATTTTCTGGAGTTTTAGAACTTTCTATCGTGCTTATGTAGTCAAAATTATTATATACCAATGCTGGGGAGAGACAAGCTGCCATTGAAAATACAGAATTTAATTCCCATCCAAGATAAAGAGATATAAGTCCACCCATAGAAGCACCCATTGTTCCAACTCTTTCATCTAATATATTATATCGTTTAATTAATTCAGGTAATAACTCTGTGCTCAGTGCCTTACCATAATTTTTTCCATCTTTTATGGGATTATATTCTAATGATCGATCCTTTGTATTAGCGACACCTACCATAATGATCGGTTCAATAGTATTAGCTTGTATCATTTCTGTAACACTTTCATCTAAATGCCATTCATTTCCGGACATAGAACCACCTGAATGAAAAGCATTCTGACCATCATGAATTATTAGTAAAGGATATTCTTTATTATCTAAATGATATTCATCAGGAAGCCATACAAATATCTCTCTATTATTATTCAATATTTTAGAATGAAAAGTATGATAAAACACATCCCCTGTTATTTGATTATTTTGATACTTTTCGCTTTCAGATAGAACTGAATAATTATCACACGAGGAAATAATAATTATGGATATTGATATAAATATTATTCTGTATTTCATTCAGGTGTTTTTAATCTTTTTGTATAATCTTAATCCATTCAAAATAATGATTTAAACCTATTAAAATGAGAACGAAAAAAATGATTAGAAATATAGGAAAAAGATGAATAAATATATTTAATGAAAAATAATTATCTATAAAAAAGATTATAAAACCAAAATACATAAATAAAGCAATTGGGTTAACTGCCTCCATTTCTTTAACAATCTTTTCTCTGTTAATATTTTCTCCACGTCTTTCAAGCTTTTTAATTCTTTGTTTAACGCTATGCTGGATTAGTTTTCGATAAAGGTTTTTCATATTATAATCTACTAATCTTCCTACAAACAAAAAACCCCATGGCTATGGGGTCTGATATAAATGCCGCATATGTGCTGCGCATTAAGTATAGAAGGGGTTTTTAACAAACCCCTTCTATAATGTATTAATATACTATTCAGGCATTAAACCTAGCTGACTCATCATTGTCATCATATTATAATATTGTGATGATTTAATCATCTTACCATCTTGAAATTGAGCAACTTGACAGCCTTGCATTTCTACTCTTTTTCCAGTGGCAGGAATTTTTGACCCATCTGGCATTTCCATATCGCCAGTATTGATACCAGTCATCTTCATTTCAGTTACAACAGTATCACCAGATTCAACGTGATTTAATGGTTCAACTTTCATATCTGAGAAAGTATTAGTCCAATTTTCCATATCTGCTCTATTTTCTTCGATACCACTCATTACTTGACCTGAGCCCATGTCATGATTAACGCAATCTTCGTGTAGCACTGACATAGCTGTGTCAACATCACTATTGCTCATTGCTTCAAAAAATTTATCTACAAGTTGTGAATTCATTATATTTTTTCCTTTATTTGCTAAAATTATACGCGAAAAATTATATTAAATCCAGAAAAGTTTGGAAGTAAAATTTGTTAATTATTTATTAAAAAATAATAAACTACAGTTTAATTATAATCTAGAAACAAAAAAATATCGGGGTGTGGGGCTTGATGTT
>NZXJ01000055.1 GCA_002701945.1 Fidelibacterota bacterium | reverse complement strand
CTGGTTCATTTATTAGGCTTATGGCTCATCCTTCTTTTGAGGCAGATGCCGAAGCAGGTGATCCACGCTTTTCAAGTAAAGTAGCTAAAAGGTCTACTGAAATTACATATGATGGATTAACTAGTGATTTAGCTCCAACTATGTGGACAGGTGACTATGATCCAATTGCAATTATTCGTAATGAGGAGTTAGTTCTTCTTAAAGCAGAAGCAACTATTGGAGGTGGTACTGGAGACGGTCTCACAGAAATAAATATTGTACGCGCTGCTCACGGTTTGGCTGATGCAGCAAGTGGTGGCTTAACACAGTTACTACACGAAAAGCGTTATTCCTTATTTCTTGAAGGACACAGATGGATTGATATGAGACATTATGGTCTTACAGATCAACTTCCTTTAGATAGAGATGGTGACGTGGTTTTTGATTCATATCCANNACCTGAANNAGAAGTACCTGGTAGTTAATTTCATTATAGGATATTAATTATGATTATAAAAGAGGCTCTTTTTAGAGCCTCTTTTATTTTCTGTANGTAATAACTTTTTTATTAAATTATTNTAGGAGGTAACTATGAAACACATACTTTTAATTTTATTAGTATTAATATTTTATTCATGCTCAGAGGAAGTAGGAATTACTCCGGATTATGTTCTCTCTGCAGAACAAAAGCACAATAAGTTTAGTAGTGCCATCCCACCTGTTATAAGAGTTCCAAGCGGTTCAATTATTAAAGTAGATACCCATGAGGCATCTGATGGTCAACTACATAGAAATGCAAATATTGATGATCTAAAAAATATTGATTTTGGCCCAATTCATCCACTTACAGGCCCTGTNTTTATNGAAGAAGCAGAGGTAGGGGATATTTTAGCAGTTGATNTNTTAGATGTAGAATTACATGATTATGGATGGCAAGCAATTGTTCCTGGATTTGGTTTTTTATCTGAACGATTTCCTGATGCAAAACTTACAGTACATAAAATTAANACAACTACAGGTACNGCTACTTTTAATGATAAAGTTCAATTAGAATTAAAACCATTTCCTGGAGTAATGGGTGTTGCTCCAGCAACTGATGAAATGTTAAGTACTATTCCACCTAGAGCAAATGGTGGAAATATGGATGATCCTAACCTAACAAAGGGAACAACAGTCTACTTTCCAATTTTTGTAAAAGGTGCTTTATTTTCTATTGGTGATGCTCATGCTATACAAGGATTAGGTGAAGTATGTGGAACAGCAATTGAAGCACCAATGACAATAACATATAGGCTACGTGTNTTGAAGAATAAACCTGCAATTAAAGAGCCTCAATATGAAAAAGATGATATATATGCNGTAACAGGTTTTGGAGAAACGATAGATATTGCTACAAAAAAAGCAGTTAACTATATGATTGATCATTTAATAAACAATTATGATATAACAGCTGAAGATGCATATATGTTATGTTCTTTAGTTGGGGATTTACATATTGCTGAAGTAGTAGATGTTCCAAATATGTTAGTTACTATGCACTTCCCCAAGAGTGTACTTGAGCAGTTATAATCCCAATATTTATAAAGTTTAGATGTAATATATAAAATAAGTCAATTTTAAATTTTATTACAATGAATTGGCTTTATTTTATGTAAATCATTATCTTTTCGCCCCACAAATGCTGGATATTAAACAGTTTAATCCGGGAATTAAGACTGTAATTAGTATTGCTAGTATAATATTTGCAAGCATATTAGCATTTTATTTACTAGTTATTTACTGGCCTCAGTCTAGTCCATATGAAAGTGTGGAAATTAATATTCCCAAGGGGGTTACTTTATCTGAGATAAGTAACATATTAAAAGAAGAAAAAATCTTATCTAATAAGAGAACATTTACAATGGCAGTAAAATCAATGGGACATGAAAAAAATATTCCAGCTGGTAGATATATTTTACATAATGCTCAATACAACAAGGAAATAATCAATCAGTTGGTATATGGAATCCCATCATTAAAAAAAATAACAGTATTAGAAGGTTGGACTGTTAATGATATTGCTAATGAACTTTATAAGACGTTAAAAATAAATAAAAACAATTTTCTAAAATTATGTCATGATATAAGAATGGTACAATTATTCAATCTTCAAGGAAACTCATTTGAAGGTTATTTATTTCCTGATACATACACCTTTGCTGAAGGTGTTGATTCTAAATTAGTTATAACGAGAATGGTTAATGAATTTAACAATAATTTTTCTACATCAATGAAATACCAAGCTCAAGAATTAGGAATGTCAATCTTAGAAATAATTACATTAGCATCTATCATTGAAGGTGAAGCTATATATGATTCGGAGAGATCAATAATTTCTGCTGTGTATCATAATAGATTAAAAAAAGGTATGAGGTTACAAGCTGATCCAACAATTCAATATATTATTGATGACGGGCCTAGACGTTTATTAAATAAGGATTTAAAAATAGAATCCAGTTATAATACTTATCTAAATTCAGGTCTACCACCTGGACCAATAAATAATCCTGGAAAAGAATCAATTATAGCAGCATTATATCCTAGCGAAAATGAGTATTTATATTTTGTAGCGCGAGGTGATGGATATCATACATTTACTGATAATGAAAAGGATCATAACAAAGCTAAAAGAAAATTTCAAGAGGTTCGTCGCAAGGTTAAACAAAATAAGAAAAAAATTATATTTGAAGGGAAATAATAGAATTCAATGGATATGAAGCAATTAAATGATAGTCAAAAAGCAGCTGTAAAAGCGGTCGATAAACCTGTATTAATATTTGCAGGAGCAGGTAGCGGAAAAACAAGAGTGCTTACGCATAAAATAGCTTTTTTGATTAAGGAAGATATAGTTAAAGCTGAAGAAATTTTAGCAGTTACTTTCACTAATAAGGCAGCTGAAGTGATGAAACAACGTGTCACTAAATTAATGAAAAACAAGGTGCAAGAAATTAATATTGGCACTTTTCATTCTATATGTGCGAGAATTCTCAGAAATGAAATAAGGCATTTAGGATTTTCAAAAGATTTTGCTATTTATGATCGAACTGATCAAATTTCTTTACTAAAAATAATTTTGGCTGAAGAAAATATTCCTAAAAACATTCTTATGCCAAAGACAGTTCGTAATAAAATTAGTTATTTTAAATCTCAGCTTATAAATCCTAATCATGCTATGAAATCTGTTAAAACAGCTCAGGATAAATCAATAATTGATGTTTATAAATCTTATAATAATTCACTTAAGGAAAATAATGCAGTGGATTTTGATGATCTATTAAACTTTCCATTAGATATATTTAATAATCATCCAAGAATACTAAATAAATATCAAAAATTATGGAAATATATCCTTGTTGATGAATATCAGGATACAAATAAAGCACAATTTTTACTTGTCAAAATGTTAGCTGAAAAACATAGAAATATTTGCGTTGTTGGAGATGATGATCAATCAATATATGGATGGCGTGGAGCAGACATAAGAAACATTCTAGACTTTGAGAAGGATTTTCCAGAGTGCGAAACATATACATTGGAAAATAATTACCGATCTACTAATCAAATTTTACATGCAGCCCAATCGGTAGTTAGAAATAATTCAGATAGAGTAGATAAAGATTTATTATCAGTAAATGGCGAAGGTGATTTAATTGGTGTTATTGAAACACATGATGAGATGGAGGAAGCAGATGCAGTTATTAATGCTTTAGAAAAAGAGATTAAAATGAAAAAGCGTACTTTTAATGACTTTTCTGTATTATATAGAACTAATTCTCAATCTAGAGCATTAGAAGATAGTTTTAGGAGAAGTGCTATTCCATATAAGATTATAGGTGGCACACGTTTTTATGAACGAAAAGAAGTTAAAGATGTTTTAGGCTATCTACGTTTAATAGTCAATCTGAAAGATACAATCTCTTTAAGAAGAGTGATTAATTTCCCTCCTAGAGGTATTGGTTTAAAAACAGTTGATAAGTGCTTTATTCAATCTGTTAAAGATAATAAGAAACTTTTTGATGTACTTAAAAACCCCGAACCTATGAAAATTCGCGGTAAGCAAGGCGATTCGTTAATTGCATTTTACAAACTAATAAAAAAGTACAACGAATTATTACCAAAACTAAATGCAAGTGAACTTGCAAGAGCTTTAGTAGAAGAGGTAGGAATTCTAAAATTTTATAAACGACAAGATAATATTGAAGATAATGAACGATATAATAATGTTTTAGAAATATTGAATTCCATTGATGAAATTGTTGAAAGAAAATCTAATGCATCAATAAATGACTTTTTAGAAGAAGTATCTTTATTAACAGATATTGATGAATGGAACAATGATGATAATTTTGTAACAATGATGACAGTGCATTCATCTAAAGGGCTAGAATTTCCGGTTGTATTTTTAACTGGTCTTGAAGATGGATTATTTCCATTGTCAATTGCATTGAATGAAAAAGAAATAATGGAAGAAGAACGAAGATTATTTTATGTAGCATTAACCCGATCTCAAGATATGGTATATTTACTTTATGCTACGGATAGAAGGCGAAGCGGTTCAGATAGTTGGGGTGGTATAGTCTCAAGGTTTGTTAAGGAAATTCCAGAGGTTTATCTTGAAAACATATCTTTTTCATCTGCAATGACAAGAAAGCTAGTTAAGACAAAGGCTGGAGATATTAAGATGAAAATAAAACGAACAATTACTACTTTTGACGATTTTAAAGTTGGAGATATAGTGGAACATGCAATTTTTGGTGACGGTAAAATTATGGCATTAAGTGGCAGTGGAGAAAACCAAAGAGTTGGAGTCGTTTTTAAAGATGGATTGAAAAAGAAACTTATTGTTAAATTTGCTAAACTAAAAAAAATATCCTAATTGAATAAAAATTTAAACTTATTAATTGATGCATTACGTAATGAAGGAATGCGCTATACAAAACAACGGAAAATTGTTTGGGATGAAATATGCAGAAGCTCAGAGCATCGTGATGCTGAAGAAATATATTTAAAAATAAATAAAAATCGTAGAAATGTATCCAGGGCTACAGTATATAGAACTATTGATGTCCTCGTAAAAAATAACCTTGTAAGGCAACTTGAATTAGGTGATGGTAGAAAGAGATTCGAGAATAAGCTTGATTCAAAGCATCATGATCATATTGTTTGCTTAAGCTGTGGTAATATTCAAGAATTTGTNGATGATCTTATAGAAGATCNACAAGAGAAAATAGCNAAACAATTAGATTTTAAAATAGTAAGACATATTCATCAACTTTTTGGTCTCTGCAAGAATTGTAAATAATTATTATAATATTTATATAATAATACACATCACTTTCTATATTATAATTCCATAATTTTAAATTTGATATTCTTGACTTTACATTAATGTTATTGGAAAATTAGTACGTTATGAAATCAATTACTTCCATAGATAAGTTTAAAGAAGGAGAATCTATACAAGGTTTTTATTTGTGCTTTGAAAAGCATATTAGGCATAATAGGAATGGTGATTTATATATTGATTTGCGCTTACGNGATAAATCAGGATCTATAAATGCTAAAATATGGGATAATGTTAAGGTCTTAAATCAAAAATTTGAATCTGGAGACCCAGTAGCGATATCAGGAGATGTTGAGTCATTTATGGAAAGACCTCATCTAATAATAAAAAAAATAAACCGCGCATCAGTTCAATATTATGGGCGATACGGNTATGATCCATCATTAATAGTCCCTTCTTCTAATTTTAATGCATCAGATATGTGGAAGTCTATAGTTAGNATAATAAAATCAATTAATTCTAATTATCTGAGGCGACTTGTAAGTATTATATATAAAGATAATAAAGAAGTTCTTATGACCCACCCAGCAACTATCAATTTACACTATAATTTTCGCTCAGGTTTTCTTGAGCATACNTTATCAATGGCTAAAATTGCTGAAAATTTGATAAAGCATTATAANGTAGATCGTGATTTATTACTTGCAGGTATATTTCTTCATGATATTGGTAAAATTGTAGAAATATCTTCTGATTTAGAATCAAATTATTCTGATAAAGGTAAATTTATTGGGNATACAATGTTAGGAAGAGATATTGTTAGAAATACATTAAAGAAAATAAAAAACTTCCCAAAAGATACACAAACTAAGCTTGAGCATATTATAATTTCAGAAGAAGCTAAATACGCATCTGATAATAAAATAGCACCTAAGATTCCTGAATCTTTATTATTGCTATTAATAAAAAATATAGATTCAAAAATGAACTTATTTTCTATGACTTTAGATAAAAGTTATGATGACGGAAATTGGACTGATAGTCATAATTTTTTTAGGACTTCTCTCTTTAAAGGAAATGATGATAAAAAATAATATTTATTAGAATTCTATTTTAGGATACATATTGAAAAAAATCTATTTTCTATTAAGTNTATTTTCTTTTTCAATTTTCGCAAACGAGTATAAAAACTACCCTTTTGATTGGACAAATCATTTTGGGGTTGCNAGTCANAATGGACGTGTAATATGGAATAANGATTGGATGTATGGAATTTTATTTTTTGATGGAACATTTTCTAATTATCCATTGCGTTATGGTTTTGATATTGACGAAAATTTTTCTTTATTCTATAATAGTTATTTTCCAAATCAAGAAGCCGAATTTGATACCAATTTTGTAGATACTCATTTGCTTTATACGCAAGGAGATTATTATCTAGATAGGTTATTTATTAAAACAAGATATGCGGATAAANCAAGACTCCTAACATTTAATGGTCATAAAAAAACATTCACAGGCCCTTANGCAGANTATAGTTTGGGAATAATTCAACCTATTCAGCAATCNTATTACATTGAATACAAAACAAATAAACTTCAGGCTGCAATAGGTAATTTTATAACTTCTAGCGGATTACCAGATAGTAGCCTCAACGGTTCTTTAAATGATAGGATATTAAATGCGAGTATCTTAACAAATGGAATAAATGGAGATTGGAAGTGGACATTTTATGCATCTCAGTATAATCAAAAATATGTAGTCAAGCACTCATCGTGGTACCATGCGTCTTCCCAATATCTAACTAGATCAATGATACAAGGAAAAATTATTAATGAGATTAAAGATTCTTTTTTTATTGGTATTGGATTTAATGGGAATATCCGAGGGTTATCAGATATTAATTCTTTTTCATCTAAAAAATGGGGTTCTATTTACTCAACTTTATCAATGAAAAATTTATCTTTTGAAAGTGGATTCTTTTCTATGAACAATGATTACAATACTTTTATAAGTGGGTTATTTCATATTGAAAGAATGAATAAAGGTGTTTCTATAGAAGTAAGTAGAAGGATAAAGCCCAGCTATTATTTTATTNCAGGNAATGATATAGTTTCAGGTTTTGAAAGTACTGAGTCTATGGAGTTTTTATCTTGGTATTNTGTTTCAAGAATTACATTAATGACAAAGTTTTATTCACAGAATATTTTCGATACAAAAAATAAATATGAAATATTTGGTGGAGATTTNAATATAAAATTTAATTTTATTCAAAATTGGATTTTATCTGGGAACATACGTCATTTAGTAAACCCAAGTATCATAACAGATGGGGTTGGTGATTATCTTGAATTAAATATTTCAGGAAAAGAAAATTTATTTAATAACAATATGATATTATTTATTGATTTAGGGCTAGTCGGATGGATTAACCGAGATGCTAATATTAGTTTTAATCCTTATTATTGTAAGCCCATTATAATCACAGATCCAAATTTTATTCTTCAGGATCAGTGGATTCTAAATTCTAGTGTTTCCTTAAAAGTTTCTTCTTTAAAAGTAACATGGAAAATGAATAATATGTTTGAAGCGTTACNACCATTAATTAATAATTTTCCAGANAGTCAAAGTAAAATCATAAATAATTACTTCATGCATATAAATGATAGAAATATGGGGAGATTATTGGAAATTAATATTGAATGGTATTTTTCAGATTAATTCGATATTTCCCAAATAGCATAGTCACCNGGTGAGGCGCCAACTATATATGTATACATATATTCACCTATTTCATTATGAATATATACAGTATCTGGATCGTTAAAGTCAGTCGTTGTGCCCATTAAGATANATTCATTATGAGCTCCTGCNGAATAAAGACTGTAGGTATTATATGAACCAATTTTTGCAGTTCTTTTCAATGAAAGATCAGAATTTATTGGAGCTACACCGCCNTCGAATGTTCTATANGTTTGTTCATTAATTTTCATCATATCTCCGCCACATACGACACCATTTTCATATTCTTTAATTTGAATATTNCCTGTAAGTAAATCTATCTGACTCGTTCCATAATAAATTTCTGTCCAATCAGAGCTGTAGTACGTCCTTGAAATCCATAATAAATCCCCATCAATCAACATTTGTTGTGGCCCATTACCTACTTCATAAGTTTCTACAATCTGTTTTGAATTAATATCTATTTTTTCAACTGTATTGCCCTGACTTGACGCAACGTACAAATAATTACCATCGTAAACTATTCCTTCAGGGAAGCCATTTACTTGAATTGAATCTTCAATGAAATAAGTATCTAAATTAAAAATTTTAATATCACTAGTATTCCAATTTGTGAAATATAAATTATTCTCAACTATTACCATTTCTCTAGGACCAGAGTTATGNGTAGAAATTTCTATACCTGGAAGGCTTAATCCAGAAGATGTNATAGCATAAACTTTTATTAAATGACTATTATTTATCAATACAAATAATTTATCATCATGAACAGTTATTGATTGAATTACATCACCAACATTTGAAACTTCTTGAACAAGATCAGGTCCCCGAAAAACTGAAATAGAAGCATTACTACTTCCAAAATTACCTTCTGAGGATACAAAAGTTAAAATTTTGTTATTTTCACTATTAGTTGTATTACTGCAAGAAATGCAGAATAATAATATTAAAATAAATATACTTTTCATTATAATTCCTTTATTTAAAAATTGGGATAATATTTCTAACTAGAATATACTTTTATCCCGAAAGTATGCTAAAATGAAGAAGTATTTAGATATCCTGACTTATGCCTTAATGGCGTTGATTTGCCTTCTCATCCTTTTTAGGATAATGGCATAATAAATCAATCCTAAGCAATTACAGTAGCGGGAACTGTGATCGAATTTCACGATCTTCCCTAAATAACTTTTTCTTTTTGACTTCTTAACATTAATATTTTTTAGATAAATAATCAAATAGCTATTTTATAATCTTTTTAATGGAATTCTTGTTATATAGAAAGACTGTAGAATAAATTCTTAATGTATATTCTACCTTAAATAATAACCATGAAGACAAATTATTTTACTATTAATGTATCAGTTGCCAATATCTATGGTGAACCTGATTTTACATCACCAGTCGTTACTCAAGGTTTATTAGGTGAGTCTTGCAATATTTTGGAAGAGAATGATAATTGGGTAAATATTGAACAGTGGGATCATTACCAAGGTTGGATAAATAAAAAGCAAGGAGTCCATTCAAAAAAAATATATGATTACAACCTTACTGTTTTTGAGATGGATGGCGTTGTGATTCAAAGGAATGGTAATAATATTATTAGAGATCTCACATTTGGAAATAAACTTATCGGTAAACCAAAAAATGGAGGGTTTGATTTAATACTACCTGATGGTGAAAAAGGGTGGACTGATACTTTATTAGGTAATATGACAGAAAAACCTAGTAGAAATAGTATTATTCGCCTTGCCCGATCTTTTTTAGGTACGCCTTATTTATGGGGTGGAAAATCACCTAATGGTTTTGATTGTTCAGGCTTTATTCAATCTATTTTTTACACTTTTAATATTGAACTTCCTCGTGATTCATACCAACAAGCTGAAATATTAAATAAATATAAAATTGATAGAGATGATGTGCAGAAATGTGATCTTCATTTTTTTAATAAAAATGATAAAATTTCTCATGTTGCACTTGCTGAGGATAAGGAATACTTCCTGCACGCTCAAGGTTGGGTTAAACAAGAAAGTTTCAATAAAAAATCACCTAATTATAATAAAGATTTAGATTCCCAGTATGCTTTTTCAGTATCTATGAAAGAAGTTTTAAATTCATGAAAAATTATGCCACAAAAGAAGGTTCTCTCCTTAATCGAGCGGTCCTAGTATTAAATTCAAATTATGCACCAATGACTATTACAACATCAAAAAGAGCTATTTGTTTATTTTGCCTTGATAAAGTTGATGTTATTGAGACATATGAAGATCTTATTCATTCACCAAGTAGATCCTTACAACTTCCTAGCATAGTTAAGGTTAAAGATTACATTAACTATAATAGTATGAATGTAGTATTAACTAGGAAAAATATTTTATTAAGAGATAAACAACAATGTCAGTATTGCGCTTCTAAGTCCAGTGTATTAACTATTGATCATATTATCCCAAAAGAAAGAGGTGGATATGATTCATGGGATAATCTTGTAACGGCATGCCAGGACTGTAATAGAAAAAAGGGTAATAGGACACCTGATGAAGCTAATATGCCCTTATTAAAACATCCAAAGAAGCCAAATAGAATACATTATTTTCAACAATTTATAAAAGAGTCTCAACGAAACTGGAAACCGTATTTATTTTTAGAAGCATTTTGAGGTAAACTTTTGAAAAGAGTCTTAAGTGGTATTCAACCTTCTGGATCTTTACATATAGGTAATTATTTTGGTATGATGAGTAGAATGATTAAATACCAAGATGAAAATGATTTATTTTCTTGTATTGTCAATTACCATGCATTAACAACAATTAATGACCCAGATTTATTGAGGAATAATACAATTAATGCAACACTTGATTTTTTTGCATTAGGTCTGGATCCTGAAAAATCTACTTTTTGGATTCAGGGAGATGTCCCCATTGTAACAGAATTTACTTGGATTATTTCAAATATAACCAATGTGGGTATGATTGAACGTTCTACTTCTTATAAGGATAAAATTTCAAAAGGTGTTATGCCCAATATGGGTTTGTTTAACTATCCTATACTCATGGCTTCAGATATACTATGCTTTGGAAGTGATATAGTGCCAGTTGGTAAAGATCAAAAACAACATCTTGAAATAGCGAGAGATATTGCNATTAAATTNAATAACACATATGGTGATATATTAGTTATACCNCAGGAAGATATTGATAAAAANACACAATTNGTACCNGGGATTGATGGTCAAAAAATGAGCAAGTCATATGATAATATAATCCCAATATTTGGTGACGAAAAATTTATCAAAAAACAGATTATGTCAATAGTAACTGATTCTACCCCTGTTGATCAACCTAAGGATTTAAATTCTCCTCTTTACAAACTATTCACATTATTTCTNACTGAAAAAGAAAAGAAAGTTTTAGAAAATAAATTTCTAAGTCCTGGATTACAATATGGAAAAGTAAANCAAGACTTTTTTGATGTTGTGATGGAATATTTTCGTCCATTTAGAGATAAAAGAGCTTATCTATCTAATAATATGGATTATGTTATGGAACAATTAAATAATGGATCAAAAAAAGCAACTTTAGTTGCAGATCAAATAATTAGTAAAGTACGATCTGCAACTGGCTTAAAATATTCTGATAAATAAATGTATAGAGTAAAATTAGAAAATTTTAGCGGACCTCTTGACTTATTATTGTATTTTATTCGTAGAGATAAAATTGACATATATGATATACCCATAGCTTCCATAACAAAAGAATATATGGATACTATGCAAATGTTAGAGAATCTGAATTTAAATATTGCTGGTGAATTTATTTTAATGGCAGCTACNTTAATGAGGATTAAGGCAAAAATGCTTTTACCTAAACCTGAATCAATTAATCTAGATGAAGANTCTGATCCTAGAGCAGAATTAGTTCAACAATTAATTGAATATCAAAGATTTAAAGAGATGTCTTTTGACTTGAAAGAATTAGCAGAAAATAGGAGTCATTATTATCCGNGAGNGATGAAAATGAAATCACCAGAATATGAAGAAAAAATTAGTGAGCAATTAAAAGATGTTACGATNTTTGAAATTGCCAGAATTTTTAAAAATGCTATGGATAATATGCCAGTTATTCATCCATATGAACTAAATAGAGAAGAGATAAATTTAGATGATCAAAAAACTATGATTTTAAAATCATTTAATGTTGAAGGCATATTAAATTTCTCTTCATTATTAGCATCTCTAAAGTCCAAAATTGAAGTGGTTGTAACTTTTTTAGCTATTTTAGAATTAGTTAGAATGCGGAAAGTACTCATTATTCAGAATGAAATATTTGGTGAATTGGTAATACAAAAGATAGAAGCAGAAGCATAATCAAATGAATTTATCAGAAAAAATACAAATAATAGAAGCGCTTCTTTTTGCTTCTCCTGAACCACTAACTCAAACTAGAGTAAATCTAATTTTTCAAAATGATGCACCAANATTAGATAGTGCCATTAAAAAATTAAATAGTCATTATAAACAATATAATAGATCCTATATTATTCAATCTATTGCAGGGGGGTATCAAATATCCACCCTTCCTGAATATGATAAATGGATTAAGAGAATGTTTGATAAAACAGGAAAAATTACATTATCAACAGCTGCAATTGAAACACTTGCAATCATTGCATATAAACAACCAATTAATAGATTTAATATAGAGTCAGTAAGAGGCGTAGANTGTAGTGGGGTTATTAAAACTTTATTATCAAAAAATTTAATCAANATTAAAGGAAGAGATGACTCCCCTGGTCGGCCATTATTATATTCTACAACAAGCAGTTTTCTAGAAAATTTTGGCTTAAATCGTATATCTGATTTACCTAAACTTAAAGAAATAGCAGAGCTAACTGATCAAAATATGCTAGAAAAAATTAAATTGGATAGTTTGCCTTTGAATCAATTAGAAAATTCTAAAGATATTTCAAATAATGATATGACCTCGACCAATTCTTTACCATCCTAAAGTAATTTTAATGCGTTTGAATAAATATTTAGCTNTATCTGGAGTTGCNTCAAGAAGAATGGCAGATGAACTTATCAAAGCTGCNACTACTACAGTTAATAATATTGTGATTATTGATCCAGCATTTAATGTAAAAAAAAAAGATATAGTAGAATATGATGGAAAAAAAATTAAAATTAATCAAANTCATGTTGTTNTAATGTTTAATAAACCACTTGGGGTGATAACTAGTATGGATGACCCTAAGAATAGACCTATCGTTGCTGACTATTTTCCAAAAANAATGAGATTATTTCCTATAGGAAGATTAGATAAAGAAACTTCAGGTTTATTACTTGTAACTAATAATGGTGATNTTGCAAATAAACTTATGCANCCTAAAANNCTTATTCCCAAAATTTATGAAGTTGAAACCGATTTGCTAATGGATNCCAAGTTAGTTGCAAAAATNAAAAAAGGTATTTTTATAGGCTATAATCAATGGGCNAAAGCAATANTTATAAATCAAAAGAGAATTAAAAGTAGAATAAAAGTTCTATTGCAATTACACCATGGAAAAAACCGAGAAATAAGAAGATTATTTTATAAATTAAATAGAAAATTNTATAGTTTAAAAAGAGTGAAATATGGTGACCTAGAATTAGGGAATCTACCNATTGGTAAATTTNGAGAACTGAATAAAATTGAATTGAATAAGGTTCAAAAANCTTTAAAGTTTTAATANGGTTATTTTCACTAATAATAAAATATACTCCAATTCGTTGGTTTTCAACCAACTCAATAGTAAATTTGCCAGCTTTTTGAGAAAGTGATTAAATGATAATTGCTATTGATGGACCTGCTGCTTCTGGTAAAAGTACCACAGCTAAATTAGTTGCTNAAAAATTAAATATTATATATTTAGATACTGGTGCAATGTATAGAACNGTAACTCTACAATTATTGAGATCTAATGTTAACTTTGATAATAGCTATAAAGTTTCTACGATTCTTGATAATATGATTATTGATATGTATGATTATAATGGTAAGAATGTAGTTAAACTAAACAATGAGGATGTATCTGAATTAATAAGGTCAACTGATGTTACTAANCATGTTAGTGAGGTAAGCTCATTGTCTGAAGTGAGAAAGTCTATGGTTGCTATGCAGAGAGAAATTGGCAATAAATCTGATTGTGTCGTTGAAGGAAGAGATATTGGAACAATAGTTTTTCCAAATGCTGAATATAAATTTTATATAGTTGCAGATATTAAAATGCGAGCACAAAGAAGATTAAAAGAACTAGAANAAATAGGGATAATTAAATCATTAGATGATGTTATGTCAGATTTAAAAGTACGAGATCATAAAGATTCAAATCGAGATAATTCTCCCTTNCGAAAAGCTAATGATGCAGTTCAAATTGATACTTCAAATTTATCTATCGATGAACAAGTAAATTTTATCATTAATCATATAAAAAATAATTAAAAATAGGAATAATATGTCTGAAGAAAATAAAAATGAACTNACTATTGAAGAGGAAGAAGTNACTATTACTGATTTCAGTAATGATTCTGATAGCACAGATGATTTACCTTTAGTTAATGTTGATGAAAAAGAAGATAATACTNCATCNANTATTGAAATNGATTATCTAAATCCAAAATTATTTNAAGATGTACGTACANTAAATATTGATGATCTAGTNTCAAGTACAGANGAATCTTCTGTTAAAGATGAAGTAAAGGACCAATATCTAGGTTCAATTTCAGATATATCTGAGAATCAAGTTCTATCTGGTCGAGTAATTGGTATGAATGAAAAAGATATTTTAATTGATATTGGTTTCAAATCAGAAGGGATGATTGATCGAGCAGAATTTCCAGAAGATGCAATTCCTGAAAAAGGTGATCAGATTGAGGTTTATTTAGAATACCTTGAAGATAGAAATGGTAATTTAGTTTTATCAAAAGAAAAAGCTGACTTTATGCGNAGCTGGAAAGAAATAAGAAAATATTATGATTCAGGTGAANTATTTTCTTGTCGAATAGTTAAAAGAATTAAAGGTGGAATGATAGTTGATATAAATGGTTTGCCAGGGTTCCTTCCAGGTAGTCAAATTGATGTAAGACCAATAAAAGATTTTGATAATTACCTTGATAAAGANATTGAAGTCCGAGTTGTTAAACTAAATGAAGCAAGAAAAAATATAGTNGTATCCCACAAAGTAATTATAGAGGACACTCTTCAAGAAAAAAGAGATGAATTTCTTTCTGAAATAGAAATTGGACAAATAATTGAAGGTAGAGTTAAAAATATTACTGATTTTGGAGTTTTTATTGANTTAGGAGGACTTGATGGTCTATTGCATATTACAGATTTATCTTGGGGTCGAGTAAATCATCCTAGTGAGATTGTAGAGCTAGATGAAACTATTACTGTAAAGATCATAGATTACGATGAAAGTAAACAAAGAGTATCTCTTGGTTTAAAACAANTAATGCCTCACCCATGGGAAAATGTAGAAGATACATACCCTATTGGCTCTAAAGTCAAAGGAAAAATTGTTAGTCTAACTAATTATGGAGCCTTTGTTGAATTAGAAGCAGGNGTAGAAGGTCTGATACATGTTTCAGAAATGTCNTGGACACGCCATATTAAGAATGCCTCAGAAATATATACTATTGATGAAGAGGTTAATGCAGAAGTCCTTGCTATAGATAAAGGGGATAGGAAAATAAGNCTTGGGGTCAAACAGTTAGAACCTGATCCNTGGGATCAGATCGAAGAAAAATATATAGTTGGTAGTGTGCAAAAAGGTAAAATAATAAANATAACACAATTTGGTGTATTTGTTGAATTAGATGATGGAATAGAAGGTCTAATACATGTCTCTGATTTGTCCTGGACAAAAATTATTCGACATCCTAAAGAGGTTATGCAAAAGGATCAAGATTTAGAAGTTAGNGTTATTGAAGTTTCTCGAGATAAAAGAAAAATTGCTCTTGGATTAAAGCAATTAACTGATGATCCTTGGCCAGAATTAATTAATAAATATGAAACTGGAAAGAAAGTTTCTGGAGAAATAATAAAAATATTAGATAAGGGAATTATTTTACAATTAGAGCAAGATNTTGAGGGTATCATTCCATTTGGTAAAAGAGCATCAAAAGGACGAAAAGAAAAACTATCAAATTTTAAATCTGGAGATGAATTAAATGGGTTAGTTATGGAAGTAAAACCAGATGAAAAGAAGATTGTTATTTATAATGAGGATTTATCTGATGCAAATAATTCTAGTTCTAAGGGTGATGTGCAAGAATATCTAAGCGAACAAGATGAACCTGCTGCTCAAAAGATTGAAATACCTGATGAATTATCCGAAGAATCACCAGACGAAGAGAAAACTAAATAATTTTTAAAATATTAATTAAAGTTGATTGATATTTGAAAAAATCAAATTTCATAACTTTTATAAAAAATAGGCAAATTGGTGCTCGTTTTGGTTCCTTTGGCTTAGCAATCTTTTTATGGCTTTTTGTAGTTAGTAATAATTATTATTCTACAATCATTGATATTCCTATTGAAGTAAGAAATCTTAATGAAAGGAAAAAAGCCTATAAAAAAGAGATTCCACAATTTGCAAAAGTTCGATTCAAAGGAAAAGGAAGATCAATAATTAAAACACTAATTTTAAAAGATCTTGTAAAAGATTTTAAATTAGTTATTGATCTTGATAGAATTTCTGAGGAATACAATTTCTTTTTAAACGATTATTACAATAAATATCCACAAAAAATTTCCATACCATCAACGTTTGAATTACAGTATGTTGAAGTTGTTTACCCTGATTCAATTCATATTAGCTTAGATGAATATATGGTTAAAAGCGTTCCAATTAAATCTAGAGTAGTTATTAATCCAAGTCCTGGCTATATAAAAGTTGGAAAACCAGATTTAGATTCAAGTATAGTTACTATTGCTGGAGCAAAGAATGCAATTCAATCAATAGAATATGTATATACAGAGAATGATACTTTTAACAATCTTGATTTACCAATAAATACAATAGTCTCTCTTAAAAGAAAAAATAATACCCTTATAGAATACTCATTTTTAAATATTAATTATTCTCAAGACATTCAAGCTATAAGTGAAAGAATTATAAGCGGAGTACCGGTTAATATAAAAAATAATTTAAAAGGATTAGTAGTAAGGAGAAACCCTAGTTATGTATCATTAACTATAGTAGGAGGTATTAATTATATTGCTAAGATAAAGCCTGATGATATTATTGTATTTATAGATTTTACTTCACAATGGTCTCCCAAGAAACAATTCTATGAACCTACTATCTTAGTTCCTGATGAAATTATTAGTTGGAAAGATTTGACACCTAGAAATATTGAACTAGCAGTTGCCAAGGAATCAATTTGATAATTTTAGGAATTGAATCTTCTTGTGATGAAACTGCTGTTTCAATTTGTAAAGGTGGAAAAATCCTTTCTAATATTGTTAGCTCACAGCAAATTCATAATGATTATGGTGGGGTAGTTCCAGAGGTAGCTGCGAGAGAACATGACCGTTTATTAAACCATCTGATAATAAAATCNTTAGATGAAGCAAATATATCATTAAATGATTTAAATGGTATAGGTGTTACAAAAGGTCCTGGGTTAGCAGGGACTTTATTAACAGGTGTTAGTTTTGCAAAAGGCCTTTCTCAAAGTATAAATATTCCAATTATTGGAATTAATCATCTAGAAGCTCATATTTATGCGAACTTTTTAGCATATCCAAAGTTAAAATANCCATTAGTCTGTTTATTAGTTTCTGGAGGACATACACAAATTTGGTATATTAAAAATATTTTTGATTATGAATTATTAGGAGACACCAGAGATGATGCTGCTGGTGAGGCTTTTGATAAAGGTGCAAGAGTTTTAGGTTTAGGATATCCTGGTGGTCCAATTATTGAAAAAATTTCTTTAAAGGGTAGTAGCAATGCAATTAATTTCCCNCGAGCCTTAATGGAGAAAGATAATCTTGAGTTTAGTTTCAGTGGTCTCAAAACTTCATTACTCTATCTAGTTAACAAAGAGAAATCATTCGATTTAGAGGATGTTGCTGCTAGTTACCAAAAAGCAATTATAGATGTTCTTGTTACAAAACTTTTAAGAGCTGTTAATATTAAAAAAGTTAATAATTGTATTATNGCAGGAGGAGTAGCNGCTAATAATTGTTTACGTAATTTGGTAGATGAAAAAATTGAAGATAAAATTAATGTTTTTTACCCTGATATTAACTTATGCACTGATAATGCAGCAATGATAGCTTTCCTTGCAGAGATTTATCTNAAAAAAGGAATGACCAGTAATATTGATTTTGAAGTNATACCTAATTTAAAATTAAGATAAAATGGAATTTTCAATATTAAAACCAGTTGATCTCTGGTTTTGGTTTTTCATTATTACTTCATTTATTACAATAGTTTCTTCTTTCGTTTTAATTAAAAACCATTCTGAATTAAAATGGTTAATTATTTTAAGAAGTCTAACATTTATATTACTTATTTTATTGTTATTACAACCAAAATTTTCTTGGGTTCAATATAAATATAATAGTTTAGATTGGAATATTTATATTGATAATTCAGTNAGCACTTCTTACCACCCATCTTTATCATTTCAAACAATGAAAACAGAGCTTGATCAAATGATTTATAATATTTCAAAAAAAAATATTTTTTCAAATCTTTNCTCATTTTCAGGAAATATAAATAANATAAATAATACAAAAGANCTTATTGGNGATGGTTCTTCTACTGATTTAGGNACAGTTCTTAGCCATATTCAANTNAATCAAAANAATTTAGCAGGTGCTATAATTATTTCTGATGGACAAAATAATCGTGGAAATGATCCATATAAAATAATAAATAATATTAAAGTTCCAGTTTATTCATTAGGTATAGGCGAATCAAAACCATTAATTGATTTAAGGGTTGAAGGTGTGGATGCGCCAACAGTAGCTATTAAAGGTGAAAATGTTAATATTAATGTAACCATCCATTCTCTAGGTAACTTAAATGAAAAAGTTAACGTAATGCTTTATAGTGGCAAAAAAATGATAGGATCCAAGTACTTAAACATAAGTGGACAAGGTTCAAGGAATGATGCAAGATTTCTATTCTCACCGAATAATCTAGGTGAAAATGAATATAAAGTTAAAGTCTCGAGTTTATCCGAAGAAATCAATATAGAAAATAATCAGCAGAAATTTTTCATTACCATTTTAAAGGATCGTTATAAAGTAGCCTTAATAACTGGATCACCAAGCTTTAATACAGGGGTAATAAAAGCTTATTTAGCAAATTATCCACGTGTTGAGCTTGATCACTTCGTCGGATCTAAAAATGGATATATACCATCTTTAAAATCATTCTGGTCAACTCCTTATCAACTAATTGTTTTTGATAATTATCCTACTGAAAGATTGAAGTCAACAACTCTTAAAATATTTTCAAAAAAAATAACTTCTGAAAAATCATCACTTTTATGGATATTAGGACAAAATGTTTCTAATCAATCTTCACAATCTTTGACACCTTTCTTTCATCTAGATTTAATAAAAGACAATATTAATGTAGATAAACAATCTTGGTATTTTACTGAAGAAATAATTAATAGCAACATTACTCAAGGTATATTGAATAATCCGGATAATAAATTCTCAGATATTTTTCCACCTATTTTAACACCATACATATTTAATAGTAAAAATGATAAAAACTATCCAATAGCTTATCATAAATCTGATGAAATAATTCCAATAATGTTTATGGGAGATGTAAAAACAATTCGTACAATCGTATGGGCATCAACAGATTTGTCAAGGATCAACTACAATATATCAAATTTAAATTCCAAAAATATTTTTCCTGAATTATGGTCAAACCTTATTTCTTGGTTATTAAAAACAGGTGGAGATAAAAATTTATATTTTCGTTTGAATAAAGAATCTTATCAACAAGGTGAAGAAATATTAATAACAGGAAGCAGTATAAGGGATAATATTAGTATTAATAATCAAGCATTTATAAGTATCATGAATAATAGTGATGAAATCAACTCTTTCGAATTGAGGTTTAATCCTGAAACTATGCGCTGGGAGGGAAACTTCTGGGCTCCAAAGGCCGGTAATTATAATTATAAAATTATGATTCTAGATGGTATTTCAGATCCAATGGAACAGGTTGGGAAATTTATAGTTGAAAAAAGCCAAATAGAATTAAATCAAGTTGCATTAAATTTGCCTTTACTTAAAAATATTTCAGAAAGAACAGAAGCTAAGAATTATCCTTGGAACTTTAGATCCAAATTAGTTGATAAAATTGTTCCTAAGGAAAATAGAATTAATATGGATAAATCAATAAATGTATTAGTTTCATATCACTCAGCCTTTTTATTACGTTCACCAAAATTTAAAAAAGAAGCATGGAGTGATTTGCAAATGTTACAAAAAAAATTAAATGAAAATTAAAATTTATTTTAAATATTTTATTTTA
>NZXJ01000054.1 GCA_002701945.1 Fidelibacterota bacterium | reverse complement strand
CAACAAAAATGTATTATAAGATGCATTTAGTACCTTTTGCGGAAAGCATTCCTTTTGCTAATTATTTTTCTGCTCTCAAAAAATTAAATTTTGGTCAAGCAAATTTTACATCAGGATCTGAATATACTATATTTAACGTGAAAAATATTCCATTTGCAAACTTGATTTGCTATGAATCAAGTATTCCAAAAATTGTACGTAAGTTTGTTAATCTTGGTGCAAAGTTTATAACTATAGAAACAAATGATTCTTGGTGTGGCCATTCTTCAGGNGTTTATCAACATTTTCAAATAGCCAAACTTAGAGCAGTTGAAAATCGAATACCTATAGCTCGAAGTGCTAATACAGGGATTTCAGCATTAATATTACCAACAGGAAGAGTGGATAGAAAAATACCTTTTGATAAACAAGAAATCTTAGTTGCTACTGTCCCTATAAGAAATATTTCATCATTCTATACAAAATATGGTGATTGGTTTGCTTTGATTTGCACTTTAATATTAATAATTACTATTTTACCTGTATGGTTTCAAAAAAAATCATAATCATATTTTTCTTTTTTCATTTAGTTTTTTCTCAGGAATTAAACTTAGATAAAAATTTTGAAAAACCATTTATTTCTCCAGTATTAAAGTCTTTAATCTTACCTGGATGGGGTGAATACTCATTAGGGCATAAGAAAAGAGCCCGAATAATGGCCTTATCAGAATCTGTTATATTTTTTTCAATTCTAGGTAGTTATTCTAATGCAAATAAATTTGAACAAAACTATAAATCTTATGCTGCGGAACATGCAAATGTTATTACCACAGGAAAGAATAGACAATATTGGATAGATATAGGTAATTATTTTTCAATAGATCAATTTAATGAAGAGCATCTTCGTTGGAGGGACTTTACTGCAATTTATGAAAAAGATAATAATTGGAACTGGTTATGGGATAATGATGAGAATAGAAAGTATTTTGAAAAAATGAGAATTAAAGGAGATACCTGGAAATTAAGAGGCTCTTTCTTAATAGGAGCGATGGTATTGAATCACATAGTATCAGCGATAGATGCTTTATATCTTTTCAGAATTTCCAATATAAAAGATCTGGATATTATTCCTACTCATGATCCATTTATAAATAATTATAATCTTTCAATAAATTTATATTTTTGATTTCATAATAATATTTATATCAAATATTATTATTTTAATGACCTAAATCATTATATTTGAATAAACCTAATAATTAATAGATTTTAAACAATATGAAACGTTATAAGTTAGTTTGTCAATATGATGGAGCCAACTTTTCTGGATGGCAATTACAAAATGATAATCGCACAGTACAAGGTGAGTTAGAGAAAGTACTAACAAAATTGAACAAAGGTGAATTGGTTCGTGTTATTGGTTCTGGTAGAACAGATGCCGGAGTACATGCTCTTGGACAGGTTGCACATTTTGATATGAGTACAAAACTAAAGATTAATGATTTAAAAAAAGCTATTAATGGTAATTTAAATGAAGACTGTTATGTAAACTTTATTGAATTAGTTGATGAGGAATTCCATGCACGTTTTTCCGCTTCTCAAAGGAGTTACATATATAGCTGTAGGCAGAATAGATATTTATTAGATAGAAATAAAGTGTGGAATACTGGCGAATTAGATATTTTGAAGTTAAACAATGCAGCCAAAATATTAATTGGTGAACATGATTTTTTATCCTTTTCAAAAAAAAATCCTAAAATGAATGATACAATATCTATAATTTATCAATCTGAATGGAAAGAAAATGGTCAAATAGTGAATTATCATATTTCAGGTAACAGATTTTTGCATCATATGGTACGTTATTTAGTTGGATCAATGGTAGCAATTAGTCAAGGAAAGTATAGTATAGAGCAATTAATAAAAGAATTAGATAATCCTAAATCAGATTCAAAACAATTTAAAGCTCCTGCTTACGGATTAGTTCTAAACTATGTGTCATATGAATAAACAAAAATATAATATTCTATTCTATTTATTATTTATAAGTAGCTATTTAGTTGCTGAAACAATAACAGAATCAAGAAAAAATGCTATCACTAGAGCGATAGAAAACGTTGGACCGACAGTTGCAAGTATAAATGTAGTTCAAGATGTTGTGGTTCCTTTTGGAAGAGATCCATGGTTTAATTATTTTTTCCCTGAAATATTCTACCAGAAAAGAAAAGCAAGAAGTTCTGGATCTGGAGTTGTAATTAGTCCAGATGGTTATGTGATTACAAATTCACATGTTGTCGAAAAGGCTAGTGAAGTTTTTGTATCATTAAAAGGTGGAGAAGAATATCCTGCTGAAATTATAGGAATAGATCACATATCAGATATAGCTCTATTAAAATTAGAAGGTCGAGATTTTTCTTATGCATCTTTAGCGAATTCTGATAATTTAATAATCGGAGAGTGGGTTATTGCTCTAGGTAATCCATTAGGTTTATTTGAAATCAATAATCAGCCCACTGCAACTATTGGAATTATTAGTGCTGTAGATATGAACTTTGGCGAAATGAAGGGAGGTCAAGTATATAAAAATATGATTCAAACTGATGCAGCAATTAATATGGGAAATAGTGGAGGACCGCTTGTCAATAGTCAGGGAAAAGTTATTGGTATTAATACTTTCATTTATACTGGATCTTCATATTCTGAAGGTTCAATTGGTATAGGTTTTGCAATTCCAATTAATCGAGCAAAGAGAATTGTTGAAGAACTAAAGAATACAGGAAGGGTTGATAGAAGTTATAAAACAGGCCTAACCGTTCAACCACTTACTCCAAGAATTTCATTATATATGGAACTAGATATCACTGAAGGGTTAATTGTAGTTGAAGTTGAACAAAGAAGTACAGCAGATCGATCAGGAATTATGAATGGTGATATAATAACTAGAGTTAATGGTGTTAATGTTAAAACTACAAGCCAATTTAGATCGATAATTGAGGAAAGTGACTTAAGACAAGGCGATAGGATAAATATAAAGCTTTATAGAAATGGAAGATATATTAATAAAAAGTTAATTCTTGGAAGAGGTGAAAGATAAGAAATGTTAGCACCTGAAGGTAAGAAAATACTTATATCATTATTATTATTGTCTCTTTTATTAGGAATAACAGGTTACTATTATAATTATCAAATATTAATTATTTTATATTTTATATCTGGATTTCTTCTAATCTTTTCATGCAACTTTTTTCGTGACCCTATTCGAAATTCACCTTCGGATACATCATTAATTGTTTCACCAGCAGATGGAAAAGTAGTTCGTATAGATGAAGTAAATGATAATAAAGTTGGAAAAAATTCTACAAGAATATCTATTTTTTTGAATGTTTTCAATGTCCATGTGAACCGAACACCTTTAACTGCTGAAATAGAAGAAGTTTCATATAAGGTTGGTAATTTCAAAGCAGCATTTGATCATAAAGCAAGTGATGAAAATGAAAGAACAAATGTTTTATTTAATACGAGCAAATTTAACTATCGAGTTCTTCAAATAGCTGGCTTAATAGCCAGAAGAATTCATTGCTATGCACAAGTTGGAAAAGAGATGAAGAAAGGAGATCGTTTAGGTTTTATTATGTTTGGTTCAAGAACTGATATTATATTCCCAAATTCTGTGGAAATAAAAGTCGAAGTTGGGGATAAAGTTAAAGGTGGAGAAACTGTTATTGGAAAGTTATCATGAGGAAAATGAAAAAAAGACCTAAAGAATTTATACCCAGTATTTTTACTGTGATGAATATGTTCATAGGATTCATGGCAATGGGGTTTTTAATGAGAGGGGATCCCATACGAGCTGGTTGGTTGATTCTCTTTGCATGTTTTTTTGATGTTTTTGATGGAAAGNTAGCCAGATTATTAGGCATACCAACACGTTTTGGTGCAGAATTTGATTCTTTTGCAGATACTATTTCTTTTTGTGCAGTACCTTCATTAATTATTTACTTAGTCTATGTAGAAGGGCTCCCTCCTCTACTNGGTGGTCTTATTAGTTTTATTCCTATACTTTTTGGTACAATTAGGCTTGCTAAATACAATTTAGANCAGGATAAAAACCCGAAATCTTATTTTATTGGATTACCAACTCCGATGAATGCTGTTATGATTGTTACGTTTCTTTTATTTAATTACCAAATGTGGGGAAATTATGGTGATCCAAGGATAGTCCTAGTTATGACAGCTTTTCTTGGTTTTCTTATGGTAAGTAAAATACGCTTTTCAAAATTTCCACTTATCTCTTTAAAAAAAGGTAAATCAAATACATTGAGTCTTATTGGAGTGGGCTTAATTACCCTTTCTACATTCTTTTTTCAGGGTTTAATTTTATTTCCTCTTTTCAGTTTATACATTTTGTGGAGTATAACTCAATGGATGCTAGATAATGATAGGTTTGAGGAAAAGTCAGAACTAAGAGCAAAGTTATAAATTAATATGGTAAAATGAATAAAAGCAGATCATTTGGNTTAGTATTTTTAGTCTTNTTTTTTGGGNCTATGATTGGTTCTATCCTAGGAGAAGTNCTTGGTTTTTTACTTCCACCTGGAGTCGTTAAAGATTTTTTTCTAACTAGTGTATATTTTGACTTGGCNGGCATTTTTGGTAATGCAAAAGGTGTTATTAGNATAGACCTATTAATGTTCGTATTAAAATTTGGATTAGAAATTACAATTAACTTTACTAGTATAATTGGTTTAGCAACTGCATTTTATTTACTTCGTTTTTACAGGTAATGCATATATGATTATATTAAATTCTTTTAAATAATTATAAATAATAAGGAATTAGACATGTTAGAATCATCAGTCACTTTAATTCATGCTGGAGTTCCAGGTGGATGGGAATGGGTTATTATCGCTCTAGTTGTTCTNCTATTATTTGGAGCAAAGAGAATACCAGAGCTCGCTCGTGGTCTTGGGCAAGGTATTAANGAATTNAAAGGAGCAGTAGATGATGCNAANCANGAATTAGATGATGCAGCTGAAACTATAACCTCCGATAGTGATAATTCAGAAAAATAATATTATAGCTTATTTATATAATTATATCTTTACAATATTTGATTAATTATAATAAGCCTTTACCTGCCAATATTTTGCTAACTATATGGAACTTTATGTTCAATTTNTCGTAATTANACTACTTCAATTAATCTAAGCTTGGGTATAGGGTAGTCTTATTATGATTGAATTTTTACATCCTTGGATATTAATAGCTTTATTATTAATTCCATTTTTGTTTTGGTTATTTAAAACTAAAAGTTCTTATCTCGAAGGTACTATGCGTATTTCATCTTCTGCATCCTTAGAAAAATATTTTCGTAAAAAAGGAGAACTGAAATATAAAATTATTTTTTATTTCAAGATTTTAACATTNGTGTTAATTATTNTTGCTATTGCAAGACCAAGGAAAATTGATCAATTACAAATGATGAATATTGATGTGGTTGATATTATTTTAGTCATTGATATAAGTAGTAGTATGTTAGCTGAAGATTTTAAGCCAAATCGGTTAGAAGCTGTAAAAGAAGCTGCCCAAAAATTTATTTCAAATAGANAGGGAGATCGTATAGGTCTATTAGTATTTGCAGGAGAAACATTTATTCAGTGTCCATTAACAACTGACAACAATGTATTAAGTTCATTATTAAAGGATATTANTATTGCTGAGAAAGAATANGATGGTACAGCAATNGGAATGGCAATTGCGAATGCAACTAATCGATTGCGTGATAGTAAAGCCAAGAGTAAGATTATGATTTTACTTTCAGATGGTAGTAATAATGCTGGTGAGCTTGATCCTATAACGGCTGCAGGTCTTGCTAGTCAATTTGATATNAAAATATATACTATTGGAGCAGCNACNGATCAATCGCTGTCNTATATACCAGGTGTTGGAAGAATGATTAATGAAATTGATGAAAAAACTTTAATAGAAATAGCTAATGAAACTGAAGGTAAATATTTTAGAGCAAGAGATAAAGATATGTTGTCAGAAATCTATAAACAGATAGATAGTNTGGAGCGAACTGAAATTGAAATAAAAAGTTATACTAAATACAAAGAATTATTTGGNTGGTTTCTTATACCTGCTTTGATACTNGGAATAAGTACTGAAACATTAAATAGATATACATTTAATAGACAAACATGATTGCCTTTAGATTTCCTTATATTNTATTTTTCTTTTTGATATTTTTACTTCTGTTAATTATTTGGGTAAAAGGNGAAANNACACACAATAAAGTTTGGATAAAAATGACCCCTGNTTTGAAAGAAAAATTATTTTCAAGATTAGATATAAATCTTAAGTATTGGAAAAATCAATTAACAATTATTGGTCTCNTTTTTCTTATTTTTTCAGCTGCTGGACCTCAGATTGGAACTAGAGTTGCTCCTATTGAAAGGAAAGGTGTTGATTTAGTATTTGCAGTTGATGTTTCTGAAAGTATGAATGCTCAAGATATTAAGCCCAGCAGATTAGAAAAGGCTAAATTTGAAATTTCTCAAATAATAAATCAGTTAAAGGGNGATCGTATAGGAATAATAGTTTTTGCAGGTTCAAGCCATCTATATCTGCCTTTAACTTCTGATTATGAAGCTTCACAGCTATTTCTTGANGCATTAGATACAAAAATGATTCCAAATCAAGGAACNGANCTAAGTACTGCTCTTAAAACCGCGATGAATNTTTTTAATAANGAAGATGATAAATTTAAAGTNATGGTACTTGTAACAGATGGTGAGGATCATGAAGGTGAAGCTATAGANNTGGCTAGTACAGCTTTAAATAATGGTATTATTACTCACGCNGTTGGTGTGGGTACTGTGAAAGGATCTCTTATACCGATCAACAATGGATCTAGTAATAATTATAAAAGAAATAAAAATGGTACATTGATAACATCAAAGTTAAATGAAAATACATTAATAGAGTTAGCTAGTGCTGGTGGAGGAATATATAGTCGCTTTAATAATCGTGATTCTAAATATAAAGAAATTATGTCTGCAATTGATAACATGGAAAAGAGATCAATTGAAACACATATTTATTCAGAATACGAAGATCGATATCAGTTTTTTGCCACTATTTCATTTTTATTTTTAACGGCTGGGCTAATAATGCCTACTAGGAAGAAAAGAANATGAGGATTATAAGATTTTATATTAGCTCACTAATAATATTTTCTTTTTCAATTGTATTTTGTGAAGATAGAGGGATAAAATTATATAATAGTAATAAATTTGATGAAGCAAAAGAATTCTATGAGAATATTCTATTAGAGAGAGANGAAGATGCTTTTGCAAGTTTTGGTCTAGGTTCAACAGCATTTCAACAGAATGATTATTCATTAGCGATGAAGGGATTTGAATCTGCTTTAAATACAGAAAATATTGAGCTTAAATCTAGTGCCTATTATAATATGGCAAATGTGCTGGCAGAAGAACAAAGATTTGAAGAAAGCCTCAAATTTTATAGACAATCACTTGTATTAAATCCAAATGATATAGATTCAAAGATTAATTATGAGTTAATAAAGTTTAAACTCCAAGAACAAAAAAATGATGAAAATCAACAAAATAATGATGATAAAGATGGCAATAAAGATCAGCAGAATGATCAGAATAAAGCTAAAGAATCAAACGATAATAATGATAATCAGAATGAAGATCAGAATAATCAAGCAGATTCTTCAGAACAGAATAATGAAGAACAACAAAATAGTGAGAAAAATAATAAAAAAGAGGACAAAGAAGAGGAGAGTAAAAGTCAGCANGATCAAGNAAATGATAAGAAGCCAATTNCTCAAGATAAACAAAATGCAACAGCAATACTTGATGCANTAAAGAATAATGAAAAGATTAATAAAAAGATCCAGATTTCTCAATCAAAAAAACGAAAATTAGAAAAAGACTGGTAATTTGATATGTTATATAATTTAAGATTTTTATTTATTTGTGTATCAGTAATTAATGTTTTGACTGCATCATCAGTTCGGGCTACTGTAGACGCAAATAGCATTTCTATAAATGAGACCTTTACTTTTAAAATTGAGGCGCAGGATGTAGATAAAATGCCATCAGCAAATATTTCCTCCTTATTAGATGATTTCACTATTGTAAGTGGCCCTGCTCAACAAACAAACTATTCTTGGACAAATGGTAAATCTACTTCAACTAAAAGTTTATCTTGGACATTAGCTCCCAATCGTTCTGGACGGTTAGTTATCCCTGAGCTAATAATATCAGCTGGAGGTAATAAATATAGAACAAACTCAATACGTATAAACGTTAAAAAGTCAGGAACTGTTGCAAGTTCAAAAGAATTATTTGTTTTAACTGAGGTTGATAAGGATGAAATATTTATGGGGGAGCAAGTAACCGTTACTTATAAGCTTTATACGAGAGTTCAGCTAGGTTTGGAAAAGATTGATTATCCTAAGAGTGTAGGTTTTTGGCAGGAGGATTTATCTACACCTCAACCACCTCGTTTTAATCGTACATCAATAAAAGGAGTTGAATATCAAGTTGCTACATTGTACAAAGTAGCACTTTTCCCTACAAAAACAGGTAGCCTAGAAATTTCACCAATGAGCGTTACAGCCCAGGTCAGAACTAAACAGAAAAATAATAGAAGATCAATTTGGGATGATCCTTTTTTTAGCAGTTTTAACAATCGTACAATTAAAAAATTGATTAGAACTGATCCTGTTAAAGTAAAGGTAAAATCATATCCTGATGGTCAACCCGCTGATTTTACAGGTGCAGTTGGTGATTTTAATATCCGTACATGGGTTGATACAAGTGAAGTTAGAATGAATGAAGCTATCACTCTTAATATAGAATTACGTGGTACGGGTAATATAAATATGTTTAGTATGCCAGAAATAAATTTCCCAGGGGATATGGATGTATTTCCTCCAAACTCTTCTTTTGAAAAAGAAAAACTATGGGATCAGTATACAGGGACTATTTTATGGGAATATATTTTAATTCCTAGAGGGGCAGGTAAATACCAACTTCCGAGAATTCAATTATCTTATCTCAATCCAAAGAATGGTTCCTGGAATAAAACTGGAGCAAAGCCAATTTCGTTCAATGTTTTACCAAGTGATGATGACTTTATTAGTAGTACAAATGGGTTTACAAAAGAAGAAATTTCATTATTAGGGAGTGATATCCGATATAATACGACAAAGATATCAGATTGGGTTTTGCGCAATGAACCAACTATATCAATTAGGTCATTTTCTCCTCATATCTTAGCTGCAATCTTGTTTTTACTTCCAATTCCTATTACGCGTTTTAAAGGTCATAGATCAAATAATGCTAGCATACGCCAATCAAAAAAAGCTCTTAAAAAAGCTTTGAAAAATCTAAAAAGCCCTGAAGAAGATCCTTTTATACAGGTTTCAAGAGTTATATATGTTTATCTAAAAGATCGTTTTTTTCTATCAAGTGAACATTTAGATCCATTATC
>NZXJ01000053.1 GCA_002701945.1 Fidelibacterota bacterium | reverse complement strand
GGACCAGGTAACAACAAAAGATGAGCATTCAGAATAAGAGGAGGATTCGGCAACTATTGCTCCTGTTATTTTATCTAATTCCATACCGCCATATTCTTCAGGGACTTCAACACCCATAAGGCCTAACTCACCTACTTTTTTTAATAATGAGAATGTGAGTTCTTTATCCTTTTTTTCCAGTTGATTTTTAACTGGAGCAACCGCTTCTTTACAAAAACCTTTAACCATTGATTCAATTTCTTTGTGTTCATCGGTAAAGTCCTCGCGTGAAAAAATTGTTGACTCGTTAATAGGGGTAGTTAAAAAACTGCCACCAGTAATTTTGTTTAAAGTATCTTGTTTCATTTATTTAACTCCTTTAATAATTATTTTTTCTTTAATAGACCCGCAAGAATGAAATCNCCTAGAGTATTAAAATATTCTCTAGCACTGACACCATGTCCATCAAAAAGCGTGAACCAGTTAATCGTTTCTATATTCATCATAATGGATAATGCGGCGATTCTTGTATTAACATTTTTAAATTCTCCTGAACTCTTTCCATTAGNAATAATTGATTCAATTACATCTAAAAATGCAGCATATACTTTTTGCAGTTTATCATGAAAGTCATCATCTTTCTGCGCCATAGACCAAAATTCGGTTAAGGCTTTAAACGGTTCAGGATCCTTTTCATACTCATCAATAAAATAATTCAATATTCTTTTTAACTGGAGGGAGGCTTTCTGATCTTTTTCCATTATTTTAGCAACCATATCGCTGTATCGCAGGACCCAATAGTTTACAAGATCTAAATAGAGATCTTTTTTACTATTATAATACCAATAGATTGCNCCTTTACTCATATTGGATGATTTTACTACATCATCCATGCGACTATTCTCATAACCATTTTGAGTAATGACTTTCATTGCAGCATCCAAAATTTNATTTTTCTTTAAATCTTGTTTTATAGTGTTCATAAAATAAACCGACTGGTCGGTCTATTTTAAAAGATGTTCATTATTTTCGCAAGAAAATTAATTATGTCTTAAAGTATTCAAAGAATTACATTTATAGTATTAAAGTGAAAGCACAATNATGATTCGGATAATTAAAATAATTNTAACATTTNTATTAATTTTGCCAATTAAATGTTATCAAGTAATACTATCTCCATTATTTCCACAATCTTGTAGATTTACTCCAACATGCTCAAACTATTTTATCGAAGCTATAAAAAAATTAGGTCCCATATACGGATTCTGGTTTGGTATAAAACGTATTAGTAAATGTCACCCTTGGGGCGAGTATGGTTATGATCCAGTTCCAGATAAAAAATAATACGTTCTTAGGTTTAATTACGATTGTTGATTAACCCAAAAGCAAAATGTATCTTTAATAGTGCGCATTTATTATATTTTAATTATGATTGCATTATCATGTTCAACTACACCTGTGCCTGTTCCTGAAACGCCAACAAAGATTTCTCATCCATCTTTGGATATGTCTTCGCCGCTTTCAGAGGGAATTATAAACCAGTATGATGTTTGGCAGTTCCTAAAACAAAAGCCTGAAGAGTCAGAAGTATTTGATTTATTAGGTTTGCCAGATTCAGTATGGACNTCAGATGATCAGAAATATAAAGTATTATATTATTATGTTGAATTTCTAGATGATTATAATTCTGTAGAAATAAATGTAAAAAGCATGACAGTTAATAGTTTTGAATGGGATTAAAGAAAAAATAAAAAAGTATGAAAATTGATCTAACAGGTAAAACAGCTCTTGTATGTGGNAGCACNCAAGGTATTGGTAAAGAATCTGCTATACAATTAGCAAAAAGTGGCGCACGAGTTATTCTTGCTGCTAGAAATGAAAAGAAACTTCAGACAGTTAAGCAAGAACTGGATGTAATTAATCAACAGAAAAATGATTTTATTTGCGCAGATTTTGATAATTATGAATTTTTATCTTCTCAGGTTNAAGAATTCATATCCAACAAAAATATTATTCATATACTAGTTAATAATTCTGGCGGACCTGACCCAGGATCATTAATTGAATCAAGNCCCAAACAATTTATTGANGGTTTTAATAGACACTTAATTAATAATCAAAATCTTTCAATGCTTTTATTCCCTGGTATGAAATCCAGCTCTTATGGAAGAATTATAAATGTTATATCTATATCTGTTAAGCAGCCTATCCCTGATCTCGGGGTTTCTAATACAATTAGAGGTGCAGTTGCAAGCTGGGCAAAAACTTTATCATATGAANTTGCNCCTTTTNNTATAACGGTTAATAATATTTTACCGGGTTTAACTGATACGGTTAGATTAAGAACTTTAATCGAGAGTATTGCAAAAAAGAATAATCGCTCAATTAAAGAGGTTACCAAAGAGATGGAAAGTTCTATACCTTCAAAAAGATTTGCANACCCTCGAGAGACTGCAGCTGCAATCGTTTTTCTAGCCTCTGAGCAAGCTGAGTATATAAATGGAATTAGTTTGCCAGTTGATGGTGGAAAAACTCAATCCCTTTAATTCAAAGCACCCCGTAATTATATAACTTTTTTAAATTTTATTGTATTGTGAGTTGAACAAGCTGCTAGCATATATTAAACTTAAAGTCTAAATGACTCCCTTTAATTATAAGTTAGCCCCATCAGTCTTATCTGCAGATTTTGGTGATTTGCGCGGTGCGATGGATATATGTCAAAAAGGTGGAGCACATTGGATTCATATTGATGTTATGGATAATCAATTTGTNCCAAACCTTACTATTGGCCCACCTGTCGTAAAATCTTTAAGAAAATACACGGATAAATTTTTAGATGTTCATATGATGGTAGTAGAACCTGAAAAGTTAGTGGAGCCTTTTGCTAGAGCAGGAGCCGATGGTATAACATTTCATGTTGAAGCTGCAGAAAATCCAAATGAAGTAATTGATCTTATAAAATCTACTGGTAAACAAGTAGGAATTTCATTAAAGCCAGGAACCCCTCTTTCTTCAATTGAGCCGTTCCTTGATAAAGTTGATTTAGTTTTAATAATGACTGTAGAGCCTGGTTTTGGAGGTCAAGGTTATCTACCAGGTTCATCAGATAGAATTAAAAAATTAAAATCANGATTAAATGAAATGTGTCTTGATAGAGTACTTATTGAAGTAGATGGTGGTGTAAAATTGAATAATATGAAAGAAGTAGTTGAAGCAGGAGCAGATGTTTTAGTTGCTGGATCAGCAGTTTTTGGAGTAAAAGATCCTGTCCAAACAATTAAGGATTTTTATGCCCTCAAATAATGATTTAAGCACATTTTCTAATTGGACTGAAGAAGATAAAGATCTATTTACTGTTGCTGTTATTAAGGGNTTGATAATGGATACAGTTCGCAATGCAAACTCTGGACATACTGGTGGTCCTATGTCTTCTGCAGATTTTTCATATTTACTATTTTCAAAATATATGAANTTTGATCCTGATNATTCTGAGTGGTTCAATCGGGATCGTTTTATATTATCAGCAGGNCATGAATCTGCATTNCTTTANANATTNTTGACTCTTATTGGATGGTTAAAAATTGATGATTTACAANAATTTAGACAATTACATAGTAAAACTCCTGGGCACCCTGAAGTAGAAATTGAAGGAGTAGAAGCCACCACAGGCCCATTAGGTCAAGGAGTTGCAATGGGCATAGGAATGGCAGTTGCCGAAGAAAAATTACGTAATATTTTTTCCCAAAAATCAAATCTGAAGACAGATCCAATTGCTCATTATAATTATATATTGGCAAGTGATGGAGACATGCAGGAGCCAGTAGCTACTGGAGCTGCTGCCTTAGCTGGTCATTGGGGTTTATCTAAAGTGATTATGTTTTATGATTCTAATGATGCTCAAATATCAGGTAACGTATCTAGATCAGACTCATCAGACTATGGGACAATATTTGATGGATATGGATGGCATGTTCAAGAAATTAATGGACATGATCATAAACAAATTTGTTCTGCAATAGAGAAGGCACAAGTGGTTAATAAACCAAGTATAATTATTGGTAAAACAATTATGGCTTATGGTGCAGTTGAAATGGAAGGAGATCACGAAACACATGGTGCTCCTTTACCTCAAGATGAAATTAATGCATCAAAAGAAAAACTAGGTTTGCNAAATGAAGAATTTTATTTACCAGCAGAGGTTGTAAGTCATTTTCAATCTAGATTTTCAACATTGAGAAATAATGTATCAAATTGGAAAAGTGAAGTTCATCAACTAAAGAAAAATAAGGAAATTGAATCTTTATGGAATATCTGTATAGATAAAGAAATGCCAGAACTTGATCTTCCAGAATTTGAGGAAGATATTAATCTAGCTACACGGAAGGCCTTTGGTAAAACACTTGATTATTTTGCAGAAAAAATACCAAATCTTGTCGGGGGATCAGCAGATCTAGAACCGTCGAATTATACAGGAAATTTTGCTTCTAAATATGAAGATTTCCAAAAAAACAATAGGAGTGGAAGAAATTTTGCGTTTGGCGTTAGAGAGTTTCCTATGGCTGGTATATTAAATGGAATTGATTTACATGGTGGTTTAAAATCATTTGGTGGAACTTTTCTAGTTTTTTCAGACTATGAGCGACCTGCGCTTAGACTTGCTGCTATTCAAGGCCTTAATGTGATCCACGAATTTACTCATGATTCATTTTATGTTGGTGAAGACGGACCTACACATCAACCAATTGAGCATGCAATGTCTCTTCGAGCNATCCCTAATTTTCAAGTATTTCGGCCTTCTGATGCAAAAGAAACTGCAGTATGCTTCCAAATTGCATTGCAATTTAATAATACACCTAGTGCATTATTATTAACTAGGCAAGGAGTTCCAGTTAGTTCATTAAAAATTAATTCAGTAATCGAAGGCGTACAAAGAGGTGCTTATATAGTCAAAGAACCNGAAAATAATCCAGAATTAGTTATTCTTGCAACTGGTTCTGAAGTGAGCTTGGCTCTTGAAGTTGCAGAATTAATTAATGATCGATATATCCGTGTAGTAAGTATGCCATGTTTTGAGTTATTTGAAAAACAATCTGAAGAATATAAAAAAAGTGTAATACCTGATCGGGGTTGTATGAAGATTTCTATTGAGGCTGGCATAACGCATGGATGGGAAAGATATATAGGTATAAATGGATTATCTATTGGTATAAATCATTATGGATTATCTTCCCCATATAAAGACTTAGCAAANGAATTCGGTTTTACACCTGAAAAAGTAAAGAAAAGGATTATTGATCATTTGAATAACTTACTATGATTATCCATTTAGCTACTGACCATGCTGGTCTTGATTTGAAAAATTCAATCAAGGCATATCTTATTTCAAAAAATTATGAGGTTATTGATCATGGAGCGCATGATTATGATCCACAAGATGATTACCCAGATTTTATTTTTCCCTGTGCAAAAGCTGTTGCAAAAGATACCAATAGTAGAGGTATAATACTTGGAGGTTCTGGACAAGGTGAGGCGATGGCTGCAAATAGAATAAAAGGTGTTCGAGCGGCAGTCTTTTATAATGGACCTGATGAAATCATAAAGCTTTCAAGAGAGCATAATAATGCAAATGTACTTTCTCTGGGAGCACGATTTATGTCTGAAGAGGAAATTTACAAAATTATTAATATCTGGTTAGAAGAACCATTTGGAGGGGATAGGCACCAAAGAAGAATTGATAAACTAGATCAGTAAATTGTGTGCTAATAAATCAACTAAATTTTTGAAACTTTTCCACTTAGATATATAATGCCTATTTTATCAAATAAGGCAATATCTGAAGTCTTATACTGGATAACTCGTAAAAAATGGTTAATTATATCATTTATCCTAAGTATTTCATTATTCTATTTTCCCTCTCCTGAAGGTCTTTCATCAGAGGGCCACCGTACTCTAATTATTGTAATAATTGTTTTAATATTAATTATCTCTGAGTCAATTCCTTTACCAGCGGTAGCAATCTTAATCTTAATTATGCAAGTAATATTAGGTGTAGATACACCAGATGGAGTGGCTTCGACTTTTATGAGTGATGCTGTATTTTTTATAATGGGCTCATTAATGCTTGCTGTTTCTATCGTAAGTCAAGGATTAGATAAACGTCTTGCCCTTGGGATAATAAATGTTACTGGAAATAAGACATGGAGGATTGTCTTTGGTTTTATTTCAATTTCTGCAGTTTTATCTTCTTTTATTGGGGAGCATACAGTTGCAGCTATGATGTTGCCCGTTGCACTTTCTTTGATAAAAAATGCGGGCTTACCACTTGATAAATCAACACGTTTGTCAAGTTTATTACTTTTTTCAATTGCCTATGGATGTGCCATGGGATCCATAGGAACACCATCCGGTGGAGGACGAAATGTAATTATGATTGGTTATTTATCTGAATTTGGATATGGAAACATTTCTTATGTTAAATGGATGCTTTATACCTATCCATTATTATTATTAGAAATACCTCTTGCTACAGTTGTTTTATGGTTTTCTTTTAAACCTGAACAAAAAAATTTGGATTCTGCTGTTAGAAAACTAAAAGTAAATGTTGCAAAGTCTGGTAAGCTGAATGGAAATCAGATATTGGCTATATTATTATTTATTGTAGTTTTTTTGGGTTGGATATTTTTAAGTCCATTAATTGGCCTTGGCATTGTTGCTTTATCAGGTGTCTTCTTTTATTTAGTATTTGGACTTATCGATTGGAAAGAGATTAGTCATAATACTAATTGGGGAGTCATATTACTTTTCGGAGCTGCCATATCTCTTGGCATTCAAATGAAAGAAACAGGAGCTGCTTTATGGGTGGCAGAAAAAACATTGATTAATCTACAATTTGTCATGCAGGACCTGGGTATTGTTCGTTGGTTTGTTGCTGTTTTCCTTACTGGAATTTTAACGAATTTATTAAGTAATGCTGCTACTGTGGCCGTATTGGGGCCAATTGTTTTAGATATGGGTGGAAACCCCATGATTCTAGGTATCGCAACCTCTATTGCATCAGCTTTTGCGTACTTAACAATTGTTGCATCTCCTACTTGTATGATTATTCATTCGACAGGCCTTATCAAATCAAGTGATTATTTTAAAGCTGGTTGGAAACTGTTTTTTATATCAATTGTACTACTATTATTAGTTTCATATTTATATTGGCCATTGCTAGGATGAAAATATTAATTGCAGTAAGTAGTAAGAAGTATTCAAAGCCAACTTTGCGTGTTGGCATGAATGTTTCACGGGCTTTCAAGGCATCAACAACAATAGTTGATGTTGGAAAAAAAATAAATGATTTCAGTATGAAAGACGTAATGATGGCACAAGAACGTATAGAAAACTGGAATATAGATCGACCTGGAATTGATGTTTTGGAGTGGGCTTTTGGATATCTTGCTGAAAACAACTTTATTGAAAAAAATGAAATTGAAGCTGGGTTTCCTAAGAATACTTTAGTTGATACTGGTAATAATCGTTGTGAAGTGTATTTGAAAGGAACAGTGAGCGATAATGTTAATTTGATACTTAGAAATGGAAATGTTATAGATGAATTAAAAGATGAAGTTGAAAAATTTTTTTATGATGTTACGATTATTGGTGGGAGTCAACGTAGGAATATGGCTCATGACCTTATACAGTATATAGATAGTTCAATTTTTGTAGTCAATAATTTTAATTTAAATAAAAAATATAAAATATTAATTGCAGTAAATAAGTCACCAAACACAAAGAAAGCCATCAAATATGGTGTCAGAATTGCTCAGGCTTTTGAAGTACCCATTCAAGCAATAACAATTAATGAAACTGATAGCATTGAGGAAAAAGACAATAAAGCTGTAGCATGGTTTAAAAAATTATTACGTCGNTCTAATATACCATATGATCATAAATTTCTCACTGGGAACACAGCATCTATAATTAATAACGAGGCCAGTGATAATCATATTATTGTAATGGGATCATCTACAAAAAACCCTTTAATAAAATTTTTTGCAGGAAGTAAACCATTAGATGTAATGAAAAATTGTAATTGTCCTATATTAATTGTTAAATAATAAAACACTAAATTTTAATGAATTTAGTTCTGGCTTTACTGTTAGCTTTTCATTATTTAAAATGTCATTAATAATTAAAGTAAAATAAAGGAAAAAACTATGTCATCAAGTTCAAATCCTACCTCAGCTGCTTATAAACATGCTATAAAAGAATTAGGCTTAAAACCAAATATTGCTAANACACTAGAAATGCCTGATAGAGAATTGACCGTTGAAGTNCCGTTTAGAAAAGATAATGGTGAAATGGAAAGTGTTCTTGGCTTTAGGGTTCAACATAATAATACTAGAGGACCTTTCAAAGGTGGAATACGATATCATGAACATGTTGATATTGAAGAAGTTCGATCATTAGCAACGTTAATGACGTGGAAGACGTCTTTGTTNGATATTCCATATGGAGGTGGAAAGGGTGGNATAGGAGTNNATCCTTCTAAATACAGTAGAACTGAATTAGAAAGGATGTCACGCAACTTTTTCCGAGCTATAGATCCAATCATAGGTGTAAACATTGATATACCTGCGCCAGATGTAAATACAAATGCACAAGTCATGAGTTGGTTCATGGATGAATATAGCCAAACGCATGGCTATACACCTGCGATTGTTACAGGAAAACCTTTAGAGCTNGGTGGTTCTGAAGGAAGGGAAGCAGCNACTGGNAGAGGAACGGCAGTTATTACAAGAGAGACTGCCGATAAGTGGGGNATAGAATTAAANAATGCTAAAGTAGTTATTCAGGGTTTTGGAAATGTTGGATCATATGCAGCAAAATTTTTACATGAATATGGTTGTAAAATTATTGGAGTAAGTGATGTGACAGGTGGGTTGTATGANGCAGATGGGCTAGATATCCCCTCACTATTTGAACATAATTCTAAAAATAGAACAATTGACGGATTCAAACAGGGTAAGAAAATTTCAAATGATGAATTACTAGCTTTGGAATGCGATTTTATGATACCCGCTGCACTAGGTAGCGCAATTAACAAGTCAAATGTTGATTCATTAAATTGTAAAGTAATAGTTGAAGCTGCCAATGGACCTGTTACNGGAGATGCTGCGAATAAACTTTGGGATCGTAAAATTGGAATTATTCCTGATATATTAACTAATGCTGGAGGCGTTACTGTTTCTTATTTTGAATGGGTTCAAAATCTTCAGCAGTTTAAATGGACGGAAGATGATGTTAACGCAAAGTTAGAAACTAAAATGGTGAATGCTTTTAATGAAGTATTTGAGCTAAGAGAAAAAAATAATGTACCAATGCGAATAGCATCTTTTATGGTTGCGATAGACCGTGTACATAAAGCATATGCGTTACGTCAAGGATAAAAATTATAGAGAAATATTTTTAAAAAGCGGCTTAAATACTCTCTAATTGATTTTTAATTTCATCGTAGTCGGGTTCAACTCCAGGATTAGGCGCAGCATCCCATCTATATTTTATTACACCATCTTTAATGATAAACACAGCTCTATTAGCGCATGTATAACCCTCAATTCCACCTAGTCCAGTAAAGACTACATTATAATCATTTATCACTTTTCTCTCAAAATCGGATAAGAGATCAAAGTCTAAACTATACTGCTTAGAAAAACCTCCATTTGCCCATGGAGAATCAACACTTATTCCTAAAACAACTGCATCTAATTCGTTGAAAGATTTAAGATTATCTTGTAAAGCACACATCTCAGTATCGCAAACTCCAGTGAATGCACCTGGATAAAATGCTAAAACAACTACTTTATCTGAAAAATCAGAAAGAGAGACATCTTCTTTTTTTGTATTCTTTAAAGTGAATTGTGGTGCTAAATCATTTATACTTGACATATTTAATTCCTTTTAAAATTAGTTTAAAATATTTGTTAAAGTTACCATGTAACTATTAAATATATATATATATTTAAATAGTAATGGTTACTATTATTAGTTATTTTCTTAAATGAGATTTAGTAAACAACGTGAATTAATTAAAAATATTGTTCAGGGGACTAATTCACATCCAACCGCATATTGGATTTTTAATAAGGCTAAGAAAAAAATATCAAATATTAGTTTAGGGACTGTTTATAGAAACTTAAATAAACTTAATAAAGATGGTATTATAGATATTTTTTATGATAATAATATTGCTCGCTATGATTGGAATACAGTTTCTCACGATCATTTAAAATGCAATAAATGTGGAAAGATTATTGATGTAAAAATGCATACTAAAGAATTACAAAAAGAAGTTTGGAAACAATACAAATTCGAAGCTGATAATTTTGAAATTACGGTCTCAGGAATTTGTAATAATCATTAAAATTATAAATATAATAGGAGTTAATAATGACAGAAGAAAGTAAATGTCCAGTATCACACGGCTCAAACAGTCAGCATACGCTCGGCTCAATGTCAAACAATCAATGGTGGCCAGATGCGCTAAACTTAAATATTCTTCATCAACATGATAGAAAATCTAATCCTATGGGTGAAGATTTCAATTATAGAGAAGAATTCAAGAAAATTGATTATGATGCTTTAAAAAATGATCTAAATAATGTTATGACAGATTCTCAAGATTGGTGGCCTGCGGATTATGGACATTACGGGCCATTCTTTATTCGAATGACCTGGCATGCTGCAGGAACATATAGAATAGCAGATGGTCGTGGTGGAGGAGGTACAGGAAATCAACGCTTTGCTCCTTTAAATAGTTGGCCAGATAATGGAAATCTTGATAAAGCACGGAGACTGCTTTGGCCTATAAAACAAAAATATGGTAATCAAATTAGCTGGGCGGATTTATTGATTCTAGCAGGAAACGTAGCTATTGAATCAATGGGTGGTAAGACTTTTGGCTTTAGTGGTGGTCGTCCTGATATTTGGGCACCAGAAGAAGATATTTTCTGGGGTAAAGAAAATGAGTGGCTCGGTAATAATCGTTATACCGGTGATCGCGAACTTGACAAACCACTAGGTGCAGTTCAGATGGGATTGATTTATGTTAATCCTCAAGGACCAGATGGGAACCCAGACCCTCTTGCTAGCGCAAAAGATATACGTGAAACTTTTAGTCGGATGGCTATGAATGATGAGGAAACTGTAGCGCTTACTGCAGGAGGACATACTTTTGGTAAAGCACATGGAGCAGGATCTGAAGATCTTGTTGGAGTTGAACCAGAGGGTGCTCCTATTGAACAAATGGGTTTTGGATGGAAAAGTGATCATGGATCAGGTCAAGGAAGAGATAGTATAACAAGTGGAATTGAAGGTCCATGGACTGCAAACCCTACTCAATGGGATAATGGTTATTTTGATCTGTTGTTTGGATATGAGTGGGAACTAGTAAAGAGTCCCGCTGGTGCACATCAATGGCATCCTAAAAATCCTAAGGATGAAGATCTTGCGCCAGACCCTGAAGATTCATCAGTTAAAGTTACTACGATGATGACTACGGCTGATATGGCAATGCGTGAGGATCCAGCGTATCGAGAAATATCAAAACGGTTTCATGAAAATCCAGATCAATTTGCTGATGCGTTTGCTAGAGCTTGGTTTAAGCTGCTTCACCGTGATATGGGACCTCGTACACGCTACATGGGGCCTGAATCACCAAATGAAGAACTTATCTGGCAAGATCCTGTACCTGATGGTAATTCTAATTATGATGTTGAAGCAGTAAAATCCAAAATTTCCGAAACTGATTTAAGTATTCAGGAGATGGTTGAAACAGCATGGGCTAGTGCATCAACATTCCGTGGATCTGATCTTAGAGGTGGTGCCAATGGTGCACGTATCAGTCTAGAGCCTCAGAATAGTTGGGAAGCTAATAAACCAGAACAGTTATCCCGGGTTCTTGATGTCCTCGAAGATATTGCAAAAGATACAGGCGCTTCACTAGCTGATGTTATTGTACTAGCTGGTAATGTAGGAGTCGAGAAAGCATCAGGTGTAAATGTCCCATTTAATCCTGGTCGTGGTGATACTACACAAGAAAAAACAGATGTGGATTCATTTGCTGTATTGGAACCTTTTTCTGATGGTTTCCGTAATTATCATAATAATGATCTTGAAGTTACACCAGAACAAATGATGCTTGATAAAGCACA
>NZXJ01000087.1 GCA_002701945.1 Fidelibacterota bacterium | reverse complement strand
AATCTTAGCTCTTGAAAGAATATAATCTTTCATTTCTAATACATTATATTTTGATTTTTCTTTCATGATTCTAAAACGGCTAGTTGTCCACACCCGCTATTTATATCTGTTCCTTTACTCCACCGGACAGTGACTATAAAATTTCCATTATTTATTTGGTCTACAAATTCTTTAATTTTTTTTTCAGAAGGTCTTTTAAATGGCCCTTCTATTTCATTATATGGTATTACATTTACTTTACAAGGTAAATCCCCTATTAAAGTAATTAACTTATTTGCATCTGCAATAGAATCATTAATATTTTCCATTAGTACGTATTCTAGCGTTGCTAACCTCTTTGTTTTCTTGTAATAATACCAAACAGATTTAATTAAATCACTAATGGTGTGGGTTTTTGATATTGGCATTATATCAACACGCTGTTTTTGATTGTTGCCATTTAAACTTATAGCTAATTTATATTTATGCCCTTCTTCACTATACTGTTTAATTTTTGAAATAATTCCAACTGTAGATATTGTTATTCTTTGTGCACCTATATTTATTCCATCTTTATGATTGAATAAATCAGCAGCATGTATCACTTCTTTATAATTTAAAAAAGGTTCTCCCATACCCATAAATACTATATTAGTAATATATTCATCAATAGAATTGCTTATAGCCAAATATTGATCAACAATTTCTCCAGATGTTAAGTTTTTAATAAAGCCCATTTTAGCCGTAGCACAAAATTTACAATCTACTGCACACCCCACTTGAGTACTTACACATAAAGTGACTCTTTTACCATCATACATTAGGACTGATTCAATTTTCTCCCCTGTTTTCAGCTGAAATAAATATTTTTGAGTTGATTCTGAATTAGTACCTGTTTTTTTAATATATGATAAAGGATGCAAATCATATTTTTCTAATAGAGTATTTCTAAAAACACTNGGCAATGTNTTCATATTTTTAAATGAATCAGTTTTTTGTCTATATATGTAATTGAATAGTTGTCTTCCNCGAAATCGTGATTGTCCAAATTCTTCTGAAAAATCTTCCAACTGATTAAGATCCATACCAATAAGATGCGTATTTTTTCTTTTTATTTTTTCAGACATATCACACAATACCAGTTAAAAAGCTTATTATAATAAGACAATAACATTGTTTCCTTCTAGGTGTCCCTTTAATTTCGACCCTTTCTGAATATTAGCAACATAACAAATGGAAAACATATGGAACAAATGTCAGATATAAAACTAGTAAAACAACTTACAAAAACAAGAGATCAGTTCAATACTGAAATATCAAAACGCGTATTAGGTCAGCAAGAAATAATAGATCATATNCTTATAGCNTTACTTTGCAAAGGNCATACTCTTTTAGTTGGCGTACCTGGGCTAGCTAAAACCTTATTGATAAAATCTATTGCAGAATTATTGGATTTAAATTTCAGTCGTATTCAATTTACCCCAGACCTAATGCCAAGCGATATAACTGGGACAGAAATTATTGAAGAAGATCAAAAGTCTGGTAAAAGAGAATTTCGATTTTTTAAGGGGCCTATTTTTGGCAATATAATTTTAGCCGATGAAATAAATAGAACTCCACCTAAAACACAAGCTGCTTTATTAGAAGCTATGCAAGAGCACATGGTTACAACAGCTGGNCAAACATATGTTCTAGAGGAACCTTTTTTTGTNTTAGCCACACAAAACCCAATTGAACAAGAAGGGACATACCCATTACCAGAAGCCCAATTAGATCGATTTATGTTTAATATAAAAATAGATTATCCTTCCCATGAAGACGAAGTTTCCATAGTAAAATCAACAACTAGCGAGGCTGATAAANAATTAAATACAATAATAAGCCGCAATGATTTAATACTTTATCAAGAACTTGTTAGAAGAGTTCCAATTGCTGATAATGTTGTTGATTTTGCAGTTGAACTAGTTTCCAAAACGCGCCCTAAATCTGATAAGGCATCCTCAGCTATTAAAGATTGGATAGATTGGGGNGCTGGTCCTCGTGCATCACAATATCTTGTTCTTGGTGCAAAAGCAAAGGCCATATTAGAAGGTAGNCCTGCCCCTGAAATAGATGATATTAAAGCGATGGCAAAGCCTGTATTAAGGCATCGTTTAATTACTAGCTTTAATGCAGAAGCTGAAGGTTTAAGTACAGATGATATACTTATTAAACTATTAGAAGAAAGCTAATTATATCAAATGGAATCTATAGATAAGCGAAAATATTTAGAGCCTGAAATGGTAGCGCGTTTAAGCAATATGTCATTAAGGGCANGGTTAGTAGTTGAAGGATATATTATTGGTCAACATAAAAGTCCATTCCACGGATTTAGCGTTGAGTTTGCCGAACATAGAACATATGGTCCAGGCGATGAGATTCGCCATGTTGATTGGAAATTATATGGTAAAACCGATCGNTATTTTGTAAAACAATATGAAGAAGAAACAAATTTACGTTCATATATATTATTAGATATAAGCAGATCTATGGAATATAAAAGTGACAAAATATCAAAACTTGACTATGGTAATTACTTATCTGCAGCTTTAGCATATTTAATGATCAATCAACAAGATGGTGTCGGGTTAACATTGTTTGATAATAAAATTAANACATTCATACCTCCTAGATCTAAACCTAGCCATGTAAATACTATTTTAAGCCATTTAGATAATATAGGATCAGGAAAAGATACAGATGTTGGACTAGTGTTACATGAAATGGCAGAAAGGATAAAAAAAAGAGGGTTAGTAATAATAATATCTGACTTATTTGATGAAGTAGAGAATATTATGAGAGGATTGAAACACTTTAGACATAATAAACAAGAAATAATAGTATTTCATGTTATGGATAGAAAAGAACTTGAATTTGATTTTACTAATAGAACTAAGTTTAAAGATATGGAAACAAATGAACAAATAACAACAGAACCATGGAAAATTAGAAAAGTTTATCAAAAATCTATTCAATCATACCAAAATGAATTACGCTTGAAATGCAGAGAACAAAAGATTGATTATGTCCCTTTATTTACCTACCAAAGGCTTGATTTAGCTTTAAATGAATATTTGAAGAAAAGACAGCGTCTAGGGTAATAATTGCTCGGGCTATCCCCCAAGGGCTTTTGCTTTATCTAAAAAGCGCTTTGATTGATCTGGCTCCCCTTGTTGTAATTTTACTCGAGACATACCTCTATAATGCTCTGGATTTTCTGGGTCTATAGCAATTAACTCTCGATAAAACTTTTCTGCTTTACGCCATTTTTCTGCATTTTCGAAAACTTGTGCCATACCCATAACTGCTTCAATATCATCAGGGTTTTCATCAAGTGCATTCATAAAATTATATTCAGCTTCTTCAAAATTATCTACTTTATTATATAATATACCTAGATTGAAATATAGGTCAGATTTTTGTTTTCTGTCTGTTTCTTTACTAATTGCATCTTCGTATGTTTCAATTGATTTTTCCATATTACCTGTGTCATAGTAAATCTGAGCAAGGTTTCTAATTGCTTCTGTATTACTTGGATCTAGTTCAACTGACTTGTTTATATATGGCAATGCAGATTCAAAATCTTGTTTAAACATAAAAATTTTTCCAGCTGTCAAATTATTACCCGCATCATCAGGTGATAACTCTACTGCCTTTAATATGTTTTTTTCAGACTTTACAGCATCACCAGCATTAAAATAACTTGCTGATAACATGGCATAGGATTGTGCTTCATTAGGTTTTATTTCCGAAGCTGTTATAAATAAATTGATAGCGGTTTGCAAATATGAATCTTTTACATCTGAATTACTTTTAAGATATAGTTTATATTGGGCAATTCCTTTATTGTATTCTTCTCCCCAAAATTGGGTTTGTGCCAAATCAACAAATTCTTTAACTGTTTTTGGTTGACCCAATATTTTTTTATCTGGATCAATGGAAAGAGCTTTATCAAAAGTCTGATTCATCATTTTCCAATCTCTCTTTTGGAGAGCATAAATGTGATATCCTAATTGATATGGTATTTCAGGATTATCCGGCTCTGCAACAAGGGCTTTAATAAGGAATTCCTCAGCTTTTTCCCATTCTAACTGTTGTATATATAATTTTGCTGATGTGTACTCTTGACTAGAGCATCGAACAAATATTAGTACTACTAATAAACTGATTCCTATTGATATAAACTTTTTATTAAACATTTTACCCCCTTGGTAAATTCATTCATTAAAAACCCGTGAAGTTAGGATCAGATTATAATCCTATCAAGAATTAAGGGTTGTACGTAGGTATTCTTTTCTTTTTTCAATCTCATTAATATTGGAATTGTGAAGAGTATCGATGCCAAAACCCTCTATAGTTAAACTTGCAAGTGCAGCCCCATTTATCATCGATTCAATCAATGATTCACCATTTGCTAATGATGCCGTTACTCCTCCACCGAACGAATCACCCGCTCCTGTTGGGTCAATAACATTTTTTATTGGAAACACCCCTATTTTATCTAATTGGTGTCCAGAATATAGTCTAGCTCCTTTTGAACCACATTTTATAATGATATTTTGAGGTCCTAATGATTGAAGAACTGTTCCTTGATCATCATGATCTTTTCTCTTCGTAAACTGCTCAGCTTCAGACTCACTGATCAATAAAAGATCACAAGAACTAATTACCTCTTTTAACTTATTTCGTTCTGTATCTATCCACAAATTCATTGTATCAATAATTACATATTTCCTTTTAATACACTGGTTAAGAACTAATAATTGAAGAGTCGGGTGAATATTTGCTAAGAAAATAAATGGGACTTCTTTATTCTGATCTTTTAGTACTGGATTAAAATCATTAAAAACTCCTAACTCAGTAAATAATGTGTGACGATTATCCCAATTCTTTTCATACTTCGCGCCCCAACTAAATGTTTTTCCCTCTTTTTGTTCAAGGTTTGATAAATCATATGTAGTTGTTTTAAAAACGCTCATGGATTCTCTGGGAAAATCATCTCCAACAATACCAACTAAATGTACAGCCGATGATTTGCCTGCTGCAACAGTAGCATAAGTAGCTGAACCTCCTAAAACAGATTCTTTACGATCAGAGATAGTTTCAATTGTATCTAATCCAATTGAACCAACTATTAAGGTGTGATTTTCATTCATGACTATATCTATATTAAAAGAAAAAGTTTAGATGAACAATTCCATATTATCTTGCTATAAGGAATATCATAGAGGTATATTTTGTNCTTATGAGTACTAAAACGTTTGCAATCCTGACTGATATACACTCTAATATATCTGCTTTAGAAAAGGGTATTTCTATAATTAATGAAAGAGAGGGTGTTGATCAGTTAATATGTTTAGGTGACTGTTTCGCTTTAGGGCCAGCTCCAAAAGAAACTTTAGCTACCCTAAAAAGTCTAGAAAATTGTGTTTTCATTCGCGGAAATCATGATCGTTATCTTATTGAAAAACTTTGGGAAAAAGAAATGCCTTCTCTTGAAGGAATGGATCCCTATGATCCAATTAATAAAGCTATAGTTGCAAATGAGGAATGGACTGCTGAACAACTTGGTAAAGAAGGTGTTGATTTTGCTTTAGATATGCATGTTGCTCATAGAGAAGTTATTAACTCTATACTAATAGAGTTTACGCATGCATGGTATCAAAGAGATGAGGAGCCTCCTAGCATGGTTGAGATGAAAAACTGGAGAAGTCATGTGCAAAACTCACATCCTGAAGTAGAAAAATTCATTTTTGTTCATGGTCATATTCACACGCCTAGATTTGAAGAAGATGAAAATATATCAATATATTGTCAAGGCGCCACTGGCTTACCATTTGATGAAAATCCAAAAGGTGCTGTAGCGTTTTTAACTGTTGGAGAAACTGTCAATTGGGAGGTAGTAAGGTACGACTACGATGTTGAAGCAATGATAAATTTATTAGAAGATAGACAGCCACCATTTTATTCTAATCTCCAAAATACTGTACGGTATGCTGCAATAAAAAACGATTAGTATAATTATTACACTTAAAATACTTTTCTTTAATTATAAAAAATAATCAACCTTAAATGCTTTACTTTGACAATAGCGCCACAACGCCTATAGACCAAGATGTACAATCACTAATGAGTGATTTAAATCAGAATATTTATGGTAATCCCTCCAGCATATATGCTTCAGGGCGTAATGCTAAAAACACTATTGAGATAGCCAGAAGACAGCTTGCTAATGCAATAAACTCTGAACCAAGTGAAATTATCTTTACAGGTGGCGGAAGTGAAGCAAATAATATTGTACTGTGGGATATGGTTCATAAAAAACGTAATCATGTAATTACCTCTTCTATTGAACATCCTGCAATTCTTCTTGTATTAAGAGAATTAGAAAAACTAGGAGTGAAGCATACGATTGTTCCTGTTGATAAAAATGGGCTTATTGATCCTGATGATATTAAAAAGAATATAATCTCTGATACTGGATTAATTAGTATAATGATGGCAAATAATGAGGTTGGCACTATTGAGCCAATACAAGAAATTGCTCGTATCGCACAGGAACATGATGTCTTGTTTCACTCTGATGCAATACAGGTATTAGGAAAACTACCAATTGATGTGAAAAAACTTAAATTAGATATAATGAGTTTTTCAGCACATAAATTTTATGGACCTAAAGGTGTAGGCGCATTATATATAAAAGATGGGGTTTCCATTAACCCAATGATCATTGGGGGCAGTCAAGAAAANAATATGCGNGCTGGAACTGAAAATGTTAGCGGTATAGCTGGTTTAGGNCTTGCGGCTGAAATCGCAAGTAATTTTGAAAAGGAAAATTTCTCACATTTATTAGAATTAGAAAATTATTTTAAGGAATTAATAATAGATAAACATAATGATATAACTTTTAATGGATTTGATAATAATAAACTTCCAGGATTAGTAAACCTTACAATCCCAAATATTCCAAGCGATCTTTTATTAATTAATCTTGATAATGATGGAATTTCGATTTCAAATGGATCCGCCTGTTCATCAGGAACAATTAGCCCATCTCCAGTGTTAAAGGCAATGGGCTTAAGCGATAAAAGTAACTTAGAATCTGTAAGAATTAGTGCGGGTAAATATAACACAATGGATGAAGTAAATAAACTTGTTGATTCTATACACTCATCAATAGTTACTATACGTAAAAATACATAATGAATAAAAAAATAGTTGTAGGAATAAGTGGTGGCGTTGATAGTTCTGTAGCTGCGCTTTTACTAGCTGAACAAGGATATGACGTTGAATGTATTTTTATGAAAAACTGGGAAGATGAAGATGGTGAAGTTTGNACCTCNGCAGATGATTATANTGATGCTCTACAGGTNTGTAATNTTCTAGGCTTACCAATACATAGCGTAAACTTTTCCAAAGAGTATTGGGATAAAGTTTTCACATATTTTCTTTCTGAATACAAAGCCGGCAGAACTCCAAATCCGGATGTNTTGTGTAATAGAGAAATAAAATTCAAAGCNTTTCTTGAATATGCCATGAAGTTAGGATCTAAACATATTGCTACGGGACATTATGCAAAGATAGAATGTATAAATTCGCAGTATAGATTATTAAAGGGAAAAGATAAAAATAAAGATCAGAGTTATTTTCTTTACCTATTATCTCAAGAACCCTTGTCAAAAAGTAAATTTCCTCTTGGTGATTTNGAAAAAGAAGANGTGAGACATATAGCTAAAAAGGCTGGGCTTCCTACGGCAAACAAAAAAGATAGTACAGGAATTTGCTTTGTAGGTGAAAAAAATTTTAAACAGTTCTTAGAAAAATATTTACCTGCAAATCCAGGAGAAATAATTTCAACAGATGAAAGAAAAGTGGGAACTCATTCAGGTTTAATGTATTACACTATTGGACAAAGAAAAGGATTGGGAATTGGCGGCGGCTATAGTGATAATAATGATCCATGGTATGTAGTTGAAAAAGATATGAAAAAAAATAAGCTTATAGTATGTCAAGGGAAGGATAACCCATCACTCTACAGTAGCAAAATTATTGTAACTCAATTACATTGGATTACCAATATAATTCCTAATGAAAAACAAGAATTAGCAGCTAAAATTCGATACCGACAAAAAGATCAAGCTTGTACTGTTGAATTAATTAAGAACAAATCCGCTATTGTAAGCTTTAATAAACCAATATTTGCTGCTGCTGCAGGTCAATCAATCGTTTTTTACAAANATGAAGAATGCTTAGGCGGAGGAATAATTGAACCATACGTTAATTAATAATTTTAATATAATTGAACTCGAACATTGCTATTTAATACATATTCAACCGAAATTAGGATTACAGTAATTATCTATAATTAGATAGTTTAAAATAAAATGAATAATCAANTAAAATACATAATTACCTTTTCTTTACTAATAAGCTGTATCTCAGCACAGCTTATATCTCAGCTGCCAAATCATAGCCCTGGNGCAATGATTACAGGAAATAATAGCTCTGAGCCGTTACCTTTATTTGACCCTGCTAGACTCACTATGAATCATAGTTTTTCTGTATCTGCAATGAATTATGGTAACCAAATCATAAATGTTGCTGCATACACGAATATGATGAATTACACATTAAATCCAAATTTGCATATTGGTGCTAGTTTTAGCCTAATTCAGCCTANTGGAATGCAAAGTCCTTTGAGCTATGGTATGGATAAAACACAGTTTGTATACGATGCGCATTTACAATATAAACCAACTGACAATACTTTTTTTGAAATTAGAATGTCTAATAATCCATATAATAATNAACGAAGATTNATGCACAACTATAAATATAAACGCAATCCATATTTTAATAATTATTACAAATAATAAATGGTTTTTATATAGATAAAGAANAATAATAAAATAATGCCTCGTAAAAAATCTTCATTTTTCACTAAAAAAAGAAAATCAAAAAAAAGAGCACGTAAAGATTTACAAGNCTCAATAATCAATTCAGCTATAGTTATTTTATCTTTACTCCTAGTTGCATTTATATTTTCATTTACAACAAAGCAAACTCATAATGGGGTCCCAATTGAAATTACTTTCCCTGACATNCCTAACCAACCGCGTCTTGCAGTTGAAGTGTATGAACAAAAACCTGTTATGGATATTGAAGTAGAAATATTAAATGGATGTGGTGTTTCAGGGCTNGCTTCAAAAGTATCAGACTTATTAAGGGATAATAATGTTGATGTCGTTCGATCCGAAAATGCAGATAATTTTAATTATACTCAAACAATGTTAATATTGAGAAATGAAAACCTTGAAGATTTAAACTATGTTGCTAAATCGCTGGGNTTAAACCCTGCTGAAGATCCAAGGGTAATACACCAGCCTGATGAAAGCCTTAGTGTAGATCTAACATTAATTCTTGGAAAAGATTTTAGTTCTATAAAATCTATCCAAGCCTATATGGATAAATAATTAAATACCCTGTCAAAAACTAATAAATCGAATTCCTCTTCAGAAGTACTTGCTAAATCGATAGCAAACCTTGCTTTATCTAAAAAAGCAGAAGATGTAATATCTATACATGTTGCTAAGCTAACGAGTATATCTGACTATTTTGTTATTTGCTCAGCTTCTACTGATGTTCAGGTAAAAGCNATTGCAGATGGCATAAGAAAAGGCACAGAAAATAAAGCATGGAGAATTGAAGGATATGAACAACTTAATTGGGTACTATTAGATTATATTGATGTTGTTGTACATATATTTCGAACAAGTGAAAGACAATACTATCAAATTGAAAGACTCTGGGCTGATGCAAAAAAAATAGAGTATAATGATTGATATCAAAAAATATTTAAGTGAAATAGTTGCTGATGCGTTAGCAAAATTAAATGTTCAATCAAATATTATAATTGAAAAATCATCTAATACAAATTTTGGAGATTATTCAACTAATATTGCACTATCCTTATCTAAACAATTAAAAAATANTCCACTAAAAATTGCAGAAGATATTGGCAATCTATTAAAAATTGATAAAAATATTATTACTGAATATTCAGTAACAAAACCTGGGTTTTTGAATTTCTTTGTATCTAATACATATTACCAAAAAACGGTTAACGAAATAATTTCATCATCCAAATCATATGGTATGACAGAAATTGGAAAAAATAAAACAGCAAATGTNGAGTTTGTTAGCGCAAACCCTACAGGACCTCTAACAGTAGGGCATGGACGTCAAGCAGTATTGGGTGATACAATTGCGAATATATTAGAATGGCATAATTATNAAGTCACTAGAGAATATTATTATAATGATGCAGGAAGACAAATGCGCATATTAGGTGAGTCTGTTGCTGCCCGTTATTTTGACTTAATTGGAAAAAAGTANGATTTCCCAGATGATGGATATAAAGGTGAATATATTATATCAATTGCAAATCAGATAAAAGATTCACATAATGAAAAATTGCAAACAAATTCTAAAGTTTTTAGAAGAGAAGCAGAAAAAGCAATTTTTAAAGATATTAAAAAAACACTCAATTCAATTGGTATAAAACATGATGTGTTTTCAAATGAACAAGCATATTATGACAATGGATCAATTGACGAATTAGTCAAAGAACTCAACAATAAAAATCTTATATATAATTCTGATGGCGCTGTGTGGTTTAAAGCTACAAAGCTAGGGTTNGAAAAAGATCGTGTGTATTATAAAAGCTCTGGGGAAGCAACATACAGATTNCCAGATACTGCTTACCATAGACATAAATTAAATCGAGGGTTNGATTTAGTTGTAGATATTTTTGGCGCTGATCATGCTGATGCTTATCCTGATGTTTTAGCTGCATTAAATGCTCTAGATATTGATACNAACCCTATAAAAGTACTAATACATCAATTTGTTACATTATTAAAGGGCGGTGAAAAAGTAAAAATGTCTACTAGGCAGGCAAATTTTGTAACNTTAGATGAGCTAATCAATGAGGTCGGTGGTGATGTGGTAAGATATTTTTTTATCATGCGAAGCATGAACAGTCATTTAAATTTTGANCTTGATCTTGCGGCTGATCAATCAGAAAAGAATCCTGTATATTATATACAGTATGCTCATGCAAGAATATCAAATATTATAAATAATGGGAAATCAAAGCACATTGATGTTGATGGAAATTTTGATTCTAGTTTGTTACTAAATACAGCTGAAATTTCATTAATTAAATCATTATATGAATTTCCTGAAATAATGAAAAAGACATTAAACACGCTTGAGCCTCAATCCATAGCAAACCACTTACATGATATTGCATCAGAATTTCACAAGTTTTATGCTAAGTGTCGCGTTATAACTGATGATNTTGAGTTAACAAAATCTCGTATTCATCTTATCAAATCAGTAAAAATAGTGTTGGCTAATGGTTTAAATATCCTAGGGATTCAGGCACCAGAAAAAATGTAAAATACTATGTGGAGGCGGGGAGATTCGAACTCCCGTCCGAGATAGATTCTAACAAAACGTCTACATACATAGTCATCTGATTTATTCTCATTGATATAGCGGACAAATAACAACCCATATATCAACCAGTTTACANAACATCTTATCCCTTTCTAGTAAACAAATCCAGGGACCAGTCTGCGTTTATGACGCTCTTAGATTAAACCACAGACAAACTTAATCCAGAGCGGGCAGAGCTAATTAAGCAGCTGCCATGTAGCCGTAATCGGCATTTATTGATATTTCGGGGATATTAAAGAGGATCCCGAACCTCTGCATGCAATCTTATCATTATCTTACCCCGTCGAAACCGGTCGCCCCCATTGTCAAAAAACTTAATTATTTAAATATTAAGAAGCTAAATGCTAAACCGCAACGGAACATTTATTAGGTTAGTATAAAAAAAGAAAGGCTCCGAACGCCAACCCGGAGCCATTCACTTATTCACTTGCCAACCTNNAAGATTAAAACTCTTTATTTCTATTAAATTTTAATCTTATAGGTAGATAAAAAGTAAGCGAGGTATGAATATTGCGCAAGAGCAAAAGTAAAAAAAATCAATTTTTTTTCAAAAAGATACCATTTGTAATATTGTTTATTAAAAAAATTTTATAATAATTCAAATGAAGCACTAAAATGCCTAAGGGTTTTAGGCTGATCAATAATTTTCAATCCTTTAATAGTATTTTTTCTTTCAAAGACATCTTTTGCAACTTCTATTACATAGTCTATATGGCTCTGCGTATGAGTTCTTCTTGGTAGCGCAAGGCGTAGTAATTCCATTTTAGCTGGGATTTCTTTACCGGTATTACTATCAACTTTTCCAAACATAACAGATCCAATTTCACATGAGCGTATACCACCGGTTTTATATAATTCTACAGCCAATGCATGTCCAGGGAATTCTAGGGAAGGAATATGATCTAACGTTGATTTTGCATCAATATAAATTGCATGACCCCCCGGAGGTTGAATGGTGTGATATCCAATCTTCATTAAATGTTCCCCAAGATATTTTGATTGAGCCAATC
>NZXJ01000086.1 GCA_002701945.1 Fidelibacterota bacterium | reverse complement strand
ACACTAGGTATGATTGGTATTGCTCCAGAGTTTACTTATGAACCCATTGGTATAATAAAAGCGTCGCAATTAGGTGTTACATCTACTATAGGAGGGCTTGGACTAGTCGTGCTATCAATCAAATTATTAGTGTCTGGCCAAGCATCAGTAGGAGACCTTGGTGGCCCAATATTAATAGCTCAGATTGCAGGAGAAACTGCCAGAGCAGGACTGATTTCATTATTTGGGTTTATGGCAATCATAAGTTGTAATCTAGCCTTTATCAACTTTTTACCTGTCCCTGGATTAGATGGCGGTCATGTTTTTATTATTTTAGCTGAGTCAATATTAAGAAGAAAGTTTACTTTAAAAACAAGAATGGTTATTCAGCAAATTGGTATGGCATTTTTATTATTATTAATGGCAACAGTTATGATTAATGATATTGGCCGATTATTTACAAATTAATTTCTTTTATTTTTAATAACATTGATCCGTACTGTAATTTTATTTTAATTTGGATAGGAAGCCTTTTTTTATCGTTACTGAACCATATCATCATATCTCCTTTATTTTTTAATAGAGTACTGCCCTCACGAAAAGGCTTTATTACTAGACAATTAAATGAACCAAAGACTGTATTTATTGTTTCTTCTGCTTTAGTTACTATTTGAATCGGAGTAATCTTTTTTCCATTGAAAGTGTTTATTTTTATTGTTTGTCCAAGAATTAATGGCTTTGTTCGAAGTAAATAAAATAATGAATACGGATCAAATAGAAACCCATTGATCAATGTAGTATCTTTATTTGTTACAGATATAGATTCTTCATAATAATTTTTTGTCTCTGATTCTTTTTTATAATTACCCTGTTTTATACTTCTTTTTATTTTCTTAGTGTATAAATCATTTATATCTAACCATGTATCAATCTGATCATCGATCAAATAAACTGAGCTAAAAGGAAAAGATGTTTTTGCTACAAATCTTATATGTATTTCATTATTAATTTTACTTTCGTTGTTATCTATCACCTCTAGATAAGCATTCCCTGCTTTAATGCCAGCAAAAGACACATCGTAATGTAATTTTTCACCAGATTTAAAAGGATAACTATCATCTGCATATAAAATAGTTAAAATATAAATTATCAATAAAACAGTGTTTTTCAATTTCGCACTATGTCAAATTTATTATTTTTTAGAAGATATATTTTTGAGCCACCTGAATTGGGTAATACTCCTGCATTTATGATAATATCAACTTCATCACCAAATTCATCAATTATTTTTTTTGGATTGTTCATGGGTCTTTTTCCGTGTCTATTTACACTAGAAGACGTTATAGGATACCCTATATGTGAAACTAAATTTGGGCTAAATTTATTTTTTGGAATACGAAAACCTATTGAATGATTATCACCCATAATAGATTTGTGAACAAAAGGGTTATTATTTGGAAGAATAAATGTTGTTTTATTACTAATATTATTACGAACAAAATTCTTATTATCTTTTGATAGATTTTTAAAGCTTACTAATTGCTCAAAATCGTTTATAACTATGCTTAAAGGAGATTTTCTTCCTTTAATATGATTCAATCTCTTTATTGCAGATTCATTCCTAGCATCTACACCAAATCCGTATAGCGTATCAGTTGGGTATATTATTATTCCCCCTCTATCTAAACAAATTTTACAAATAGAAAGTATATCTCGATGATCTAGAGGAATATTTTTAATCATTGCTTATAATTAAAAAGGTTTAGTTTTCCAACGTCTATGAAACCAAAAATATTGTTCAGGAAATTTTATTATAATGTCTTCTAATAAACGAGTATAAGATCTTGTAATTGAATGAATATCTGATTTTTCATTTGTCTTAACTGGCAATATATTTATAACAAACTTATTTATTTTTTCCATATGGCATGTAACAAATATAATTGGTGATTTTGATTTCAAGTGAAATAAAGCGGCTCCTTTTGGTGTTGATGCTTTAATCCCAAAAAAATCTATAAATATACCACTCTTTTTTGCATCTTGATCGCTTGCTAAAGTCAAAATATCATTATTTTTTAACGCACTATACATAAGGTCAAGAGAAGATTTTCGCGGTAGTATTTTTATTCCATTATTTACCCTTTGTTCATTAATAAATTTATCAGCACCCATATTATTCTGTTTCTGACCTATTAGTAATAATGGATATTTATTTATACCAAACCATCCTAATAGTAGTTCCCATAATCCAAAATGACCAGAGACTAATAATACACCTCTTTTTTCATTTAGTGCCTGTATTAAATATTGTTCTCCATTAACAGAAATATTTGAATTATTTAAACTATTCGGCAATGATAGAAATTGCATAGAACTATATACAAAAAATCTATATGTATTTTTTAAAATTATTTCTCTGTTCTTATCACTTTTATTTGGGAATGCTATAGAAATATTCTTTCTGGCTTCTTTCTGCCTTACTTTAAAAAATCTGTAGCAGATAGAGCCAAGTTTATTTGCATAAAATAATTGAGTGTCTGGGTTTAAAGTTTTTACCTTATTTGATAAGAACATTAAAATATTGAAAGTTATACGATATTTAAGTTTCATTTAATGATTGTGTAGTACGTTTTAACTGAATCTAAGGTAATTTCTTAAAGGTCAATATTTAATTTCCGAGGTATTTTGATAAAGAAAAATAAACATATTATTTTTATTATTATTTTCTATTCTTTATTTGTTGAAAGTTTGTTTTCTTCAGATACAATAGTTTATCGAGTTCCTATTCAAGGAGTTATTGATTTAGGCCTTCCAACTTATATTGAACGTATTATTAATGAAGCTGAATCTAATCAAGCAGAGGCTATTATTTTTGATATAGACACATTTGGCGGCCGTGTAGATGCAGCAACACAAATAAAAGACGCTATTCTTGATTCTGACGTACCAACTATTGCATTCATTAATAGAAGAGCGATTTCAGCTGGTGCGTTAATTTCTTTATCATGTGAAAAAATATATATGACTGGTGGTGCAACAATTGGAGCTGCAACTGCAGTAGATATGTCAGGCAATAAAGCTTCAGAAAAAGTAATTAGTTATATGCGAGAAGAAATGGCATCAACAGCAGAAAATCGTAATAGAAATACTGATATTGCAAAGTGTATGGTAGATGAAGACTTATCTTTTACATATGTAATTATTGATAATGATTCAATAGAAGTAACAGACCTTGAGGGAAGAAAAGAAGGAAAGCTTATTACTTTAACTACTGAACAAGCATTAAAATATAAAATGGCAGATGGATTAGCAGAAGATTTAGATGAATTATTAAGCTTACTTGAATTAAGCGGGGCAGAAGTAAAAACTTTCTACGAAAATTGGTCAGAAAATTTAGTACGTTTTTTAACAAATCCTGTAGTCGCATCTCTTTTAACAACCTTTGGTTTTTTAGGAATACTTTTTGAATTACAAAGTCCAGGGTGGGGAATACCCGGCACTTTTGGGGCAGTATGTCTAACTCTATCATTAAGTGCTTCAGTTATTGTAAAGCTTGCCACAAAGTCAGATCTACTTATAGTATTTTTTGGTTTGAGTTTGCTTATGGTTGAAGCATTCTTAATCCCAGGCTTTGGTATTGCGGGATTAGCAGGAATTGGTGTTATTTTATGGGGACTTTATATGTTATTACTACCAGATGTACCTGTATCACAAGAGATATATGATTCTGCTATGACAGGTTTGACAATTGGATTAATTGGTGCAATAATTGCCGTAATTTTACTTTTTAGAATGATGACAAAAACAAAATTTTGGATCAAATTAACTTCACCAGGTATTGAAAGCAGTGAAGAAGGATACAATACTTCATTAGGCTTAGAAAATCTAATTGGTGAGACCGGTGTAGCTACATCTGATTTAAGACCATCGGGATGGGTTCTTGTAAATAATGAAAAAATATTTGTTGTCACTGAGGGTGAGTTTGTTGATAAAGATCAGGAAATAAAGATTTTATCGGTTGATGGCAACCGAGTAGTTGTTAGAATTAATAATTGAATTACTAGGAGTATATCATGATAAGTTATGTAATGTTAGTGTTTGTTTTATTATTCATCCTTTTATTTTTCTATTTTGTACCATTAGGCCTATGGATACAAGCTGTAGTTAGTTTAGGGGTCGGGCGAATAACAATTATTGATCTTATACGAATGAGGCTAAGGAAAATTGCTCCAAGACTTGTTGTGGATGGGGTGATAAATAGCCATAAATCAGGCTTGAATACAATATCAACTGATATGCTTGAAACACATTATTTGGCAGGCGGAACAGTTCCAAATGTTGTATCTGCACTTATAGCAGCTGCAAAAGCAAATATTCCGTTACCATTTGAAACTGCAACAGCAATTGATTTAGCCGGTCGAGATGTAAAAGCTGCTGTAGAAACTAGTGTATACCCCAAAGTAATAGACGCTCCTAGAGATGGTTATCTTTCGGCTGTTGCAAAAGATGGAATCGAATTAAAGGCACGTGCAAGAGTAACTGTGAGAACTAATATACCAGGTTTAGTTGGTGGTGCCACAGATGACACAATAATAGCAAGAGTTGGAGAGGGAATTGTAAGTGCAATTGGATCCTCTATTACTTATGGGTCTGTTCTTGAAAATCCAGATAATATTTCTCGAGCTGTTTTGCAAAAAGGTTTAGATGCTGGTACAGCATTTGAAATTTTATCTATTGATATTGCAGATCTAGATGTTGGAAAAAATGTAGGTGCTCAGCTACAGGCAGATCAGGCAGAGGCAGATTTAAGAGTTGCTCAAGCAAAAGCTGAAACTAGACGAGCAATGGCCGTTGCAGAAGAACAAGAAATGATTGCACGAGTGCAAGAAATGCGTGCAAAAGTAGTTGAATCAGAAGCAGAGGTCCCTTTGGCAATGTCACAAGCATTTCGTGAAGGGAAATTAGGTGTTTTCGATTATTATAATATGCGTAATATTGAAGCAGATACCGATATGAGAGATTCAATTGCTGGAAGTAAAGAATCCGATTCTACCACTCAACCAGGAACCGAAGATAGTTAGATGGAAGGCTTAGCTTATTGGTTATTTATTGCGGTATTATATTTTTTGTCTTCTCTAATGAAGAGGAGGCAACAGAATTTTGCGCGTAAAAAATTAGACCAAGAAGATATTAAATATGAGCAAAATGATTTTGTAGAAACTGATCCTGATACCGAACCAGANACTATGGATGATTTTTTTGATCAATTACGGAATTATGGTAAAGAATTTCTTGTATCAGATGATGATGAGGTTGAAGAAGAAGTAGAGATTCAAGAAAAAGAATATATTGATCCTGAAATAACTGTTGAATCTGCAAAAGAAGAAACTTCAAGAGCTGTTTTTGGTGATTTATCTAAGAACTCACCAGAACCTGTGCATCCAGAATATATAATAAAACAAAAGCATACTCTAAATACATCAGAATTAGTCAGTTCTTTATTAAATGATGATAATAAAGTCAAAAAAGCGATTATTTTAAAAGAAATATTTGACAAGCCACGTGCTTTAAGGAGAGCTATTCGATAGCAATATTATACTAAATCATTATATATATCACTTAGTGCAACTTTAAGTTCTTTTTCAGTTCCATCATTATGAACAACAAAGTCTGCAAGCGCAATCTTTTCTTCTTCAGGCCATTGTAAATCAATCCTTTTTAATATTTCTTCTCTACTAAGAGTTTCTCTAGCTAAAGCGCGTTCCATTCTAATTTTTATTAATGTTGTAATAACAATAACATAATCCATATGTGTGTCAGCTCCAGACTCATATATAAGGGCAGCATCTACAACAAAAACATCATGGTTTCCATTTTCAAGTTCTTTATCAAAACATTTATCAATTTCTTTAAATACATAGGGATGTATTATTGTATTTAATCTAAGCTGATGATCTTGATCTTGAAATGCAACACGAGCTAATTTATTATTATCAACTTTACCATCTCCTGTCATTATATCTGAACCAAATTCGGATATTAATTCGTTTTTTATTGTTTCATTAGATAAGAGGATTTCTTTTGCTTCTTTATCTGCATCAAATATATACGCACCTAAATCACTAAGAATTTTACTAGCAGTGCTTTTTCCTGTACCAATACCACCTGTTAATCCAATGCGTAACATGTTTACTTAAGAACCTTTAAAATAATTTTATATACATTATCAATATTACCGCTACCATCGACTTTCTTAATAATCTCTTTTTTTTGATAATACGTAAGTAGTGGCGATGTTTGTTTATTATAAACTTCAAGCCTTTCAATTATTACATCTTCACTATCATCAGATCTTTGTAATAATTTTCCATCACATTTATCACATACACCTTCCATTTTAGGAAGAGAAAACAATAAATTTGTAATGTTTCCACATTTTTCGCAAGATCTCCTGCTTGATAATCTTTTAATTATATTTTTATTATCAAGCTCTATAGATATAACCGCATCTATTTTTTGGTTTTTTTGATGAAGAAAAACATCCAATCCTTGAGCTTGAGGAATTGTCCTTGGATATCCATCAAGAAGAAATCCTTTTTTGACATCTTTTTCATTAAGCCTTTTACTCATTATCTTTAATAATTCGTTATCTGGTACTAAATGTCCTCTATCAATAAATGATTTGGCTTTATTACCTAAATTAGATCCTCGAGATATTTCCTTACGTAGTATATCACCAGTTGATAAATGAACTATTTGAAAATATTCTTTAACAAGTTTAGCTTGTGTGCCTTTTCCTACTCCTGGTGGTCCAATAAATATTAAACGCATAATAAAACCCTATATTAATTATACGTTTAAATTAATATTCCTGCAATTGTTGCTGTTAACCAAGAAGCCAATGCTCCTCCAAACATAGTTTTAACTCCTAATTTTGATATATCTTTTCTTCTTTCTGGCGCAATTCCTCCGATTCCACCAAGTTGAATCCCTATAGAAGCAAAATTTGCAAACCCACAAAGTGCATAGCTTGAAATAATTGCTGATCTTTCCGAAAGTAAATTATTAGAAATTGAACTAGATAAATCACCGTAAGCAATCAATTCAGTAAGAACTAATTTTTTACCCATTAGAGAACCAACTAAATTCGCTTCATTCCAAGGAACACCCATTGTCCAAGCTAAAGGGCTAAAAATCAATCCAAGAATTTGCTCTAGGCTAAATCCAAATATCCCAAGTAAGGCATTTATCATTGCAATTATTGCTACAAAAGCAATTAACATAGCAGCAACATTTGCTGCTAATTTCATTCCATTTGTTGCTCCTCTTGAAAGAGCTTCCATAACATTATCATCATTATTTTCAATTGATATTACTAAATCACCTTTAGTTTTAGATTCCTCTGTTTCAGGATAAATTATTTTTGCTACCACTAATGCAGCTGGAGCACTCATAATTGAAGCAGCTAATAAATGCCCTGCAATTCCAGGGACATCTCCAAGCATACTAACATACATTGCCATTACACCTCCTGCTACTGTAGCAAATCCTCCAATCATAACAGCTGTTAATTCGGAATTTGTCATAGTTGATACAAAAGGTTGAACTAATAACGGAGCTTCAGTTTGNCCAACGAATATATTTCCAGATATGCANAGNGTTTCTGATCCGCTTGTNCCCATAGTTTTCTGCATAATTCTTGCTGTATTTTTTACCAAAAACTGCATTACCCCTAAGTGATATAATACTGTTATTAATGAGGAAAAGAAAATTAAGGTTGGTAATATTCTGAAGGCAAAATTCATTAAAGGACCNTCCACAATATTATTGNTGAATGATTTAAAAAGGAAATCACTTCCTGCATCAGAAAAACTAAGCAGATTTTTTATAAAAATATCTATAGTGCTAAAAAAAGGTATTCCAATTGGACTTTTTAAAATAATAATAGCAAAAATAAATTGTAAACTAAGTCCCCATATTACGAGTTTCCATGAAATAGCCGATCGGTTATTTGACATTGCAAATGCAATACCCAATAAAACAATTACTCCCAAAATCCCCATTATCTATTCCTAATGTTAATTTGGCCCTTCATAACAGTGTCTACACCTTGCTTCATATATATCTGTTTCCCCAATAACTACTTGTTTATTATCCTTGGATAGTCTCTGGGTATATGACGCTGGGTTTCCACACTTAACACATATTGCTTGAAGTTTATCAAGGAAGTCTGCTTCACACATTAATTTTGGCATAGGGCCAAAAGGTTCCCCCTTAAAATCAGTATCTAAACCAGCAATTATCACTCTTTTACCCTTTGAAGAAAGATCTTTTGCAATTTCTATTATACTTTCATCAAAAAACTGGGCCTCATCAATACCAACCACATCGGCATCACTTGCAAGGTCATTTAATTCATTTATTGATTTTACCGCTAACGACTCTAGCTTTAGTTGATTATGAGATACAATATTTCCTTCTTCATATCTAGTATCAATTTTTGGTTTAAATATTTTTACATTTAATCTAGCTATTTTTGCTCTTCTTAATCTTCTTATCAGTTCTTCAGTCTTTCCACTGAACATATTCCCACATATTACCTCTATACTCCCAAAGCTATTTTGTTCTTTTATCATAACGAATCCTTATCAAATGCATTTGGTAATAATTGTTTACTGCTAGTAGTATCTATATTTCTAGAGTTATCAGTAATATAAACAGATATATCTCCGCAAAGATCCCAAATTACTTGTCGACAGGCACCACAGGGTTTGCCTCCATTATTAGTTGCGACAGCTAAAGCCTTAAATTGTGTGTGCCCACTAGAAATTGCGTTATAAATTGCTATTCTTTCGGCGCAACATGTTAAGCCATAACTACTGGATTCAATGTTGCATCCTCCAAAAATTTTATCTGATTTCGTTAAAACTGCTGAACCGACCTTATAATCTGAATAAGGAGCAATTGCCCTATCACGCATTTTAATTGCTTGTTCAATTAATTGTTCTTTCATTCTATTTTTATTATTTTAAATAAATAATTAAACAATACTCCTGAAATAAACCCACCAATATGTGCAAACCATGCTGTGCCGCCAGTCTGTTCAATTCCTAATGTACCTATTCCTGCAGTAAGATTTGATAAAAACCAAAATCCTATTACTATCATTGCTGGCACACGAATAAAAGTTATAAAAACAATTAAAATAACCAAAACATGAACAGTCGCGCGAGGGAATCGGAATAAATAGGCACCAAGGACACCTGCAATCGCCCCACTTGCACCTACCATTGGAATGGTTGACTCTGGGTCTATTTGTATTTGTGATAATCCTGCGCCTATGCCGCATAAGAAATAAAATAGTAAATATTTTTTATGACCTAATACGCTTTCAATATTGTCGCCAAATATCCATAAAAACCACATATTGAAAATTATATGCGTAAAACCTCCATGCATAAACATGGATGAAAAAATAGTTAAGATAGTTGGGTTAGCTGGTATAAGGGCATATGTATATATAAAGTTTTCAGAAAGTTGTGCCCCTTGAATAATGAAATATTGGTATATAAACACCAAGACATTTAATCCAATTATAAAATATGTTACGAATGGAATTAATACTCTAGGGTTATCATCTTTGTAGGGAAAAAACATTAGTCAACCATAAATGTTGAGCTTCCAGAAACTATGTTCCCAGCTTTATCAGAAATTTGATATTTTATTGTATGCTCACCTGCCTCAAAGGGGGCAGGGAGATAGTAAGACATTTCTTTTTTGATTGGTTGAAAAGCATGTCTAACTGGTATGCCATCCAGTTCTAATCTCATAGAATTTTCAGCAGAATTCAGTCCCGATAAATAATCATCAGCAATAATTGATATGGTTCTTAAATCTTTATAATGAAACTTTCCTCCATTTTCAGGATATACTTTTCTAATAAATGGAGGTTCCACATCCTGCATTATACTAATAGCATCTAAAGAAAATATTGTACTTGAAATAACCTGTCTATTTTTATTCATTTTACTTGGTAAAAAAGACCAGCCATGTTTTTGGTTATAATAGTACAGTGAAAGATTAATCATATCTTTTACTTTATTATTATATCGAATGCCAATACGAATTGTGTCTTTTAACGCAAGTTCAAAAGGTTGTAGTTGATATACAGGAGAAACTCTATTTCCACCTTTTGGTTCTACTGGATGATTAATTTTTTCTATCCAAACTAATGATGTATCATATAAAGAATTATTTGTTATTTGTATTGAACAATCTTTATCATTTGATAAAATATTTGTTAGCTTATTAGGTGAAGCAACTATCGGGTCAATATTAAGTTGAATAATTCGCTCAATTTCCCCATCAAAAAAAGCGTCAATCCGTTTAGTTTTTTTGAAAATAGAAGGTACAAGTAAATCAGAGGTATAAACTGTAGGTTGTATTTTTGTTAATGGAATTGATATATACTCATCTTCTTTTAATAGACGTAAGCTTGTTTTTCCTGAAGTAAAACCATTCGTTTCAATTTGTGCTATGAGTTTGTGTTCGATAGTACTAAATGTTATATCGACATCCATTTCAGTAAGTCTTCGTTCCGAATTTGGATCATGCCATGTAAGTGGAGATCCATATACACCCAGTTTATTTTTTACAATAAAAGACACCCCATGTTTTCCTAATTTAGATTTTGGTAAATGAATTCTAAGTCCGGAACGGTCTTTTTTACTTTTTACAATTGATAATTCTTCATCTGGGTATCCATACGCTGTATAGCTATAACAGCTAATTTTGGTAAGCGGTATATTTAAAGTAACGGGCTGGATATTGAATTCAATGGTATTGTCATGCCATTCAACATCTTTAATAGCAACTTTAACAGGGGGATAATTAATAAATGTTCCCTTAACTCTTGTTGTATTCCCAGAAGCATCAGATATTTGAATTTCAACCTTATGGTACCCAGGTGTAAAATTAAGAGTGCCAGAAGGACCAGAGTCTACAATCGTACTATTGGAAAATGTATTTAACTTATAAAGTTTTGTAAATGAACCCAGGTTTAATCTATGAAAGCGGTTTTCTCTAGTCTGATTTACTGTATATTTTTGTTCAAAGTCTAGTTTGCTATAATTAAGGGAAAATACATTTTGATCATCTACTAATAACTGGATAGATTGAATTTGATATTTATTTTTTGCACCTTGTATCTTATCATCTATTTCTATTGCTATACCTATAGGGCCAAAACAACTAATTGTATCGGGAAGTTCCAATCCTCCTCCCGTGGAAGCTGCAAATAATGGATATGCTCTNGGTATTGAACTACCATTTATTTTACTAGANGTTGATAGGGGAATTATGCCGATTTGAAGAACTCTAGGATTTCGGTAATCATCAATATTTAGACCATTTATTAAGGGATTAATTGGTTGAGATTTACTATTACGTAATTCAAAGTGTAAATGAGGGCCAAAAGAAGCGCCCGTATTACCTGTATAGCCAATTATATCTCCTTTTTTAAATGGAAATTGTTCAGGAGAGAAATATTCATTTACAATGTAACTATTAT
>NZXJ01000052.1 GCA_002701945.1 Fidelibacterota bacterium | reverse complement strand
AAGAACTTGAACCTGGACTCCAAATCCTTCGATACGATGAGGAAATATTTCAATTCAAAGGGATTTGAAAATAAGAACTCCAAGTATATATTCAACAAAATAAACTCAGCAGCGTCGCCATTGAGTACTGAACAAAAAATAGCAAATCGTAAATGGAATTATAAAGAAAGGGACAAATATGTCTTTATTTAAAAATAAAACAGTATTTATCACAGGTGGAAGTCGTGGAATTGGAAAGGCAATTGGATTAAGATTGGCTAGAGAAGGTGCTAATATTGTAATTGCAGCAAAAACTGTAGAACCCCATCCTAAATTACCCGGAACAATTTTTACTGCAGCCGATGAGATGGATAAAGCTGGTGGAAAGGGACTTCCAATTTGCACAGATATTCGATTTGAAGAGCAAGTTAACGCTGCAGTAAAACAAGCAGTAGATACTTTTGACGGTATAGATATACTAATAAATAATGCTAGTGCAATCCAGCTTACAGGAACATTAGAAACTGAAATGAAAAGATATGATCTTATGCATCAAATCAATGTGCGTGGAACTTATATGGTTTCAAAATATTGTATTCCATACTTAAAGAAAGCAAATAATCCACATATATTAAACTTATCTCCTCCATTAAATATGGAGACAAAATGGTTTGCACCGCATGTAGCCTATACAATGTCTAAGTTTGGAATGAGTATGTGCGTCTTAGGAATGGCAGGAGAATTAAAAAAAGATGGCATTGCAGTCAATGCTCTTTGGCCAAAAACTGTTATTCAAACTGCAGCTGTACAAAATCTTTTGGGAGGTGATAAAGTAATGGAAAAATCTCGAAAACCGGATATAATGGGTGATGCGGCTTTTACTATATTGAGTAAGAATAGTTCTGAGTGTACTGGAAATTATTTTGTAGATGAAGAATTACTACGATCTGAAGGAATAACTGATTTTAGCAATTATTCCAATGTTCCAGATAGTGAGTTAATGCCAGATTTTTTTATATAAAAATAATTAGGAATACATTTTATTAATTAAATCTTGATAATTATTGATAACTACTTTTCTTTTTACTTTTAACGTAGGGGTTACTTCATCTTTATCTTGATCCAATTCTTCTTCCAGAATACGAAACTTTTTTACTGTTTCATAGCTAGCTAACTCCCTATTTAACTGAGAGATTTCAGTGTTTAATAAATCAACTACTTTTTGTTTTTTTGTTAAGTCAGATAAATCTTGATACATTATTCTATTATCTTTGGCAAACTTAGCAATTTCATCTTCATCTAAAGTAATTAGAGCTGTTAAATATGGCTTCTTATCTCCATAGACCATAGCAAGACTAATATAGGGACTTGTTTTCAAAAGATTTTCAATGTTTTGAGGTGCAACATTTTTTCCTCCAGCAGTAATAATAATATCTTTTTTTCTATCTGTAATAAATAAATATCCATCGTCATCTAAATAACCAATATCACCTGTATGTAACCATACATCTCCATTTTTATCAGGGATTAATAATTCTTTTGTACCTTGTTCATTATTATAATATCCAGAAATATTTTGTGGGCACTTTGTACAAATTTCACCATCATCAGCGATCCTTATTTCCGTATTTGCTAACGCTTGACCGACTGATCCGATCTTTGCTTTACCAATTTTATTTCCAGTCACTATCCCTGTTGTCTCAGTCATACCATATCCTTCATAAATATCTAGCCCAACCCAATGAAAATATCTTATTATATTAGGAGATATTGGTGCTGCACCAGAAAGCAAATAACGAATATTTCCTCCAAACATATCTTTTATTTTTCTGAAAACAAGAAAATCAGCTATTAATCTATTTAACTTAATCCAAGCATTTGGGTTTTTACCTTGGTCTTTTAATTCTGAATATTTTTTTCCTATAGATATCGCCCAATTATATATTTTCTGTTGAAATAATGTCGCATCTTTTATTGCAATAGAAATTTTTGCATAAAATTTTTCAAAAACTCTTGGAGTTCCAAACATAACTGTTGGGCCTGTTTGTCGAAGATTATAAGGCATATCTTCAATACTGTCAGCATAAACTGTTACGTATCCAGAATATAGTTTTATAAAATGACCTAATAATCTTTCAGCAATATGAGAAAGAGGTAAATAGGATATACCTAGATCAGTTCTATACGTAGGTAATAAATCTGGTAAGTTCTTAGCTACAGAAATAACATTTGTGCTATTAAACATACCAGCTTTAGGGTTTCCTGTTGTACCAGAAGTATATGTAAAGCTGATGATATCATCTGGGCTAACAGATTGTAATTTATCCTCAAAAACACCAATATGATTCGAACGATGAGATACCCCTAATTCCCGAAACTTTTCAATTGATAATACATTTGGTAAATCATCAGGAATATATTTATCCATGACCACTATTTTTTTCAATGCAGGTAGATCATCCCAGATAACTAATAATTTATCTAACTGTTCCTGGTCNTCGNCAAAGACGATCTTACTTTCACTGTGTTCAATAATATATTTAACNTGATCTTCTGTATTTGAAGCATANACTGGNGCAGTAATACATCCAATCCCCATTATAGCCATATCTATTACAACCCACTCTAGTCTTGTCTCAGANAAAATAGATACCTTATCTCCNTTTTTTAAATTNTCNGAAATTAATGCATGTCCTAAATCTCTTGACCAGTTTCCGTAATCATTCCAAGTATGGCTTTCCCATATACCTTTATTTTTCCGCCACATAGTAATATCATCTCCATAATTTTCTACATTATACCAAAATAGTTTTGGAACTGTATTTATGACATTAGTATCAGGTTTATCCATCATATCCATCATCCGCCCCACAGNTTTTCTCTACGAGTATATTTTCCCTCACCTAAATACTGTTCACGTACTTTTTCTTCTTTTATTAATTCATCATACGTTCCACTTAAGAAAATTTTNCCAGTAGTCAACACATAGCCATAATCAGCTATTTTTAATGCATGATTAACATTTTGTTCAACTAATAATATTGTGACACCCGATTTGTGTAATTCTTTTATNGTAGCAAAAATATCTTGAACTAATAATGGTGATANCCCCATTGAAGGNTCATCTAACAATAATAATCTAGGTTTTATCATTAAAGCACGAGAAATGGCTAACATTTGCTGTTCACCNCCACTAAGAGTTCCAGCTAACTGATCTTTACGGTTTCTTAATATTGGAAAATGTGTATATGCTTCTTCCATTCGTTCACTTAATAATTCTTCATTTTTAATTAAGAAACCTCCCATATATAANTTATCATAGACTGTTAAGTCTGGGAAGATCCTTCTCCATTCAGGAACATGACTAATACCCATAGAAACAATTTTTTCAGGATCTTCTCTATCAATTCGAATATTATTAAAATGAATAGTTCCATTTTCTGGCTCAACCAATCCACTGATAGTTTTCAAAATTGTAGATTTTCCTGCACCATTTGCTCCAAGAATTGTTACAAGCTGACCCTCTTCAACGTTAAGTGAAACTCCATGTAGCGCTTTTATTTTTCCATAATATGTTTCAACTCCAACTAGTTTAAGCATCAACAGCCTCGCCTAAATATGATTCAATTACTTTTGGATTATCCTTAACCTCATTAGGTTTTCCTAACGCAATAATTTTCCCTGATTCTAAGACACAAATTCTATCAGATATACTCATAACTAAATTCATATCATGCTCAACNAANAATACTGTTACTCCAAGTTCATCTCTTATATCTCTAATAATATTTGCTATCTCTCTNGTCTCTTGATCATTCATCCCTGCCGCAGGTTCATCTAAGAGAATTAATTTTGGTTTTGATACAAGCGCTCTAGCAATTTCAGCTAACTTTTGAATGCCAAATGGTTGTCCCATCATAAATTTTTGTTCATAATTTACCATCCCTAAAAAATCCATAATTTCAAGAGCCATTGATTCTTCAGNNTTTCTTTGATCTCTACTTACCCATCTCTTAAGCATTCCCNCTGTATCAATTCGGCTATTTGCTCCCAATAGTATATTATCTAATACTGTCATAAATGGAATGTTTTGTACATTTTGAAAAGTACGCGATATACCAGAATGAATTATTCGATGTGTCTTTTTACCTAGTAAATCTTCATCATTAAANTGTATTGTTCCGTTTTGGGGTTTATTAAATCCATTTATACAATTAAATAAAGTTGTTTTACCAGAGCCATTCGGACCAATAAGAGAAAAAATTTCATTTTCTTTTACGGAGAAGGAAACCTCATCAAGCGCAACCAAACCGGAAAAACGCATTGTTAAACTATCAATAATGAGATCTGACATAAAAGAATTAGGGCTCTGTTATCACAGAGCCCTAAATGCTAACTATTTTTTATTCGAGCCAATCAGAAATAACAACTTGCTCACCATTCTGCATTTGAACAAGTTTTACTTTATCTACACCTGCATGATCATTACGACTATACGTAATAGGCGGAAATGTATCTGATTCCCAATTATCAAAAGACTCTAAACCTTTTACTAAGCTATTACGAGTAGGGTTTTTACCGGCTCGTTTTAAGCCTTCAACTAAAAGCATTGCTGTCGCAAATCCATAATAATGATATAAACCTATATAAGGTTGAGGTATATCATATTTTTCACAAAGCTCTCTATATAATTTTGGACCTGCTTCATCAGAATTCCACATATATGCCCAGTATGTAGCTGTGAATCCTTCTCCAGCTGATCCNGCCATTTTTCCAACTCTAGCATCAATAGTTGGACCGGTTCCATAAAAGTTTGGCTTAAAATTCATTGCTTCTGCTGTTTTCATAATAACCACAGGTTCCCGAACAATTCCAGCAATAATAACATCTGTCAAACCACCTTTTAATAAATTCATAGTCTGACCTTTAAAATCAACAGCTCCACGTTGGTATGATTCCTTTTGAACTGTAATGCCATATTTTGATTCTACTCTGGATATCCCTAAAAGCACGTTCTGTCCATAATCATCATCTTGATATACCAGACCAATTTTAGCATCTGAATTCTTTCCCATAATATAATCGACTAGTATTTCTGCTTGTCTATCATATCCAGTGTCCGTGTGAAAAATCAAATCACCAGCTTGCTTTGTTAAATCAGACATAGTACCTGAATTAGTCGCTGGCGCAATTAAAGGAGTACCAGTTTCAGCCAATATCGGTCGTATCGCTTCACAGGGAGANGTTCCAATAACTTGAAACATGCAAAAGACCTGATCTTTTTCAATTAGTTTTTTTGTTGCNGCTACAGCCTTTTGGGGATTATACTGATGATCTTCAATAAGCATTTTAATATTTCTCCCATTTACACCACCCTGATCATTAATATATTTAAAATACATATTTGAACCATTTGGTATAATAGCACCCAACTCCTTCATTGGACCACTAAGATCTTGAACATTTCCAATAAGAATTTCAGAATCTGTAATCCCAGGTGAAGGTGCACGTTTTACACAACCTGAACCAAATAGTCCAATTACAATAAGAACCCCTATTATTTTATTCATAATAACTCCTCCTCTTAATTACTACGTAAATCGTTGTCTTGGATTAAAGGGAAATAATTTCCAATATATGCGCATTTTTAGCCACATACCATATAAACCCATGGGTTGGAATATAATAAACAAAAACATAATAAGTCCGAAAATCAGTGATTGAATATCACCTGCCTGTGTATTAAATAATAATTGTATTTGATCTTCAATTAATGGAACAAACAAATTATCTAATAAAACAATAAAAAGAGTTCCTAAAACTGCACCATAAATAGAACTAGCACCACCAACAAGGACCATTATTATAAAATATATCGATAGCAAAATATCAAAATGATCGGTAGAAATAAATGAACTTGTATGGGCAAAGAGTACTCCTGCAAGACCTGCATATATACCTGAGATAAAGAATGCTAACATTTTATATTGTGATAAATTTATGCCAGAAGCTTCAGCTGCTTGCTCCGAGTCTCTAATAGCCATAAGAGATCTTCCTATTTTTGAGTTAGCAATACGACGTCCGATTATAATAGCTATAATTACAAAAGTATATATCAAGTAATAATTATCCCAATCCGATTTAATTGTATATCCGAAAAGTATTGGCGATGATACCTCTAATCCTGCTGATCCTTGAGTCCATTCACGAAAAGAAATAATAATCCTTTTAACAATAAATCCAAAACCCATCGTCGTAAGACCTAAATACATACCTGAGATTCTCAAGGCAGGAAAGCCAATTATAAAACCAAATAAACCCACTATAATTGGCGATAATATTAATGATAATGAAAAAGGTACGCCTAATTGATCGACCATTATAGCTGAGGTATAAGCTCCAACAGCTAGGAATGCAGCATGCCCTAAAGATACAAGTCCGGTAAACCCACTGAGTAAATCTAAACCTACATTTAATATGATGTATATACCTGCCAAATTCAAAACGAATAAGTAATATTTATAACTAAATGATACACCTTTTAAAAATACGGGTAATAGAAATACAAATAAAATTAGGATAGGAATCCAATAAAGATTTTCATGGTCATAGCGGTCTTTCATTAGACTTTTTTCACTTTCTCAACACCAAATAAACCATCTGGCTTTACCATTAATACTGCAATAAGTACAAACCACGCAATAATATCATTGATTTCTTTTATCCATTCAAAATGAAATGATAAAGTTCCTAAGCTAATTGTTTCAATCACTCCAAGAATCACGCCACCAACAATTGCTCCTGGAATTGATCCAAAACCACCTAAAACTGCTGCAGGGAATGCCTTTAATCCTAAAAACCCCATGGATGTGTCTAATAATGCAATTCTTGGTGCAAGTAAAATACCGCTTAGTGTTGCTACTAACGCAGAAAAGATCCAAACCAAGGCATATATTTTTTTAATAGGGATGCCCATCAGTTGTGCAGCAATTGGATCTTCTGATGTAGCCTGCATAGCAATTCCCCACTTTGTATAATGAAAAATGAAATAAAAAATAATAACCAAAATAATTGCACTACTAATTATAAATAAATCAAGAATAGATATAACGATAGTTCCAAATGTTATTGAACCGTCACCAAAAGGAGACAAAGGCATTAGAGCGATAGGCCCCGCAATCATTGCAACCAATGCCCGCATAATTATTGCTAAACTTAGAGTAGCCATTATCACAGAAAATATTGGTTGATCTTTTAATGGTCGATTAATAATAAAATCGAGAAAAAAACCAAATAGTACAGAAAAAATTATACTACATATCAATGCCACTAAAAAGGTCCATGTAGATGGCTCTCCACTATTAGATAATAAAGTAGATACAAAAAAGAAGTTGACGTAGGCACCAACCATCATCAGATCGCCTTGGGCAAAATTAACTACTTCAGTTGCTTTATATATCATAGTAAAGCCAAGAGCAATAAGAGCATATATTGATCCTAATGCAATACCACTTATTATCTCCTGACTTATACCTGATAAGATATCTGTCATCTTACTTTCGCATGCCCTTTCAGTACTTTATTGCCATTTTGATTACTCACTTCTACATTAATTTCAGTTTCATTTTGTTCACTTTCAAAACTGAGTTCATCTCCAGGTATTACAGGATTTAAAAAACGAACTTTGAAAGTTTCCATCTTAGATGGATTATCATTTTTAATAATATGTTTTGCTGTTAAAGCCATTGTGCACATTCCTTGAAGGATAATATCTGGCAAACCATTTGCTTGAGCAAATTCACGATCAATATGAATAAGATTAAAATCTAAACTTGCACCAGCATAAAAATATGGCATGTACTTATTAATCCTAATTTTTGATTTATCTTTAACTGCCACTACTCTCCTCTTATAACTAACCTATAGGTTGCAGTACAAACCAATTTATCATTCTGATTTGTAGAAGTAGTCAAAATCTCTATAATCTGATGAATTTTTCCAGAACGATTTGTTTTATTAAAATGATCTACCACTTCAGCAGATGTATGAATGAGATCACCTGCTCGTGCAGGTTCTCCAAAGTTATACTCCTGTTCACCGTGAACCAATCTGGGTACCAATTTCGAAAAATCAGAATCAAAATAAAGATTTTTTAATGCTGGTTGGCAATAAATTGCTGCGAAAGTAGGAGGCGCATATGTACTGCCTCCATCAATTGATTTTACAAAATCACGATCAGTGTAATAAGGGTTTTTGTCTCCTAATACTTCAACAAATTCTTTGATTTTTTCATAACTGACCTCATAATCTGCCTCATATTTTTTTCCTATAATTTTATCACTTAACATATGTTTATTTTGAATTATCCAAAAATTTACAAATCAATTACCAATAAATACACCAACAGTTAATATGATAACAAACTATAACTCTTCAACAGTTTTTGCCATCTGCACGCATTCAGAGGTAACACCTCCTTTATCATGTGAAGTAAAACTTACAGATACTTCACACCAACCTACATTTAAATCTGGGTGATGATTTAATTCTTCAGCTTTTTTTGCTAAAATATTTACAAAATTTATTCCATCCATATAGCTTTCAAAATGATAGGATTTGCATATTTTATTATCTTTGTACACCCATCCATCCATATTTTTTAATTCATCATTAATTTGTTCATTATTTAAAAGACTCATTCTATTTCCTTTCTATTTAGCTCTCGCATTGATATGAATAACCAATAGCAAGCAATTATAAATGCGACTCCTGTAGAAATCATCATTGCATACCATACCCATTCAACAGGTTTTCCCATTTTAAAAATAAATATTAGAGCAAGAGGAGCTGAAACCCCTAGAACTCTAATAATTGTAATTACTAAAACTGGTAAGCCTTTACCTAATCCTTGGAGTACACGTCCTGTAGTTATACCAACTGCAATTAAGGGATAAACAAATGCAAATAATCTTAAAAAAGTAACAGCCACATTAATTATTGTATCTTCTGAAGTAAAAAACCCTATAACATTATGAGCAAAGATATAAAGTAAAATAGACATTAATACAGTGATTATAAATGCAGAAACAATACCATACTTTACAGTATATCGTAACGCCTCATATTTCTTTGCACCATAAAACATTCCAATCAAGGTAGTCAAAGATGCAGCTATAGAAAATATAGGTAAGAATACCAACATATCTATNCTACCAGCTACTTGGTATGCGGCAACTGTGTCAGCNGAAAAATAAATTAATATTCTATTNAAAACACCCTGACCAACCGCCATTACAATCATGGAAAGAGAAGCTGGNAANCCTACTTTAATAATATCCCATGTTATANCTTTNGAAGGTGANAAATCTTTGATTCGAAAAGTTATATAGGCATGNTCTTTNACAAATAGCATATAAATNAATATAGAGAANACAATAGATTGACTAANCACTGTAGCCAATGCNGCACCTTTTATNCCCATTCCAAGGCCAATACCACCAAAATTATCTAAATCGAAAATAAATATTGGATCTAAAATTATATTTAAAATTGTTCCTAATCCTGCAACCATCATTGGCAGTTTCATATCTCCTTCTCCAGCTAATATTGAACGAAAGAAACCTGAAAAAACCATAAATGGAATTCCAATACACATTACTTGAAGATAATCCCATGCCAAAGAAAGTATTGTACCTGATGCCCCAAAAAGAAATAAAATTCTTTCCCCTAGTAATATTATAGTTATTGATAAAAACAAACTGATAAAGAATGCAATTGCTATTGCATGCTCAGCACAGTTATCTGC
>NZXJ01000051.1 GCA_002701945.1 Fidelibacterota bacterium | reverse complement strand
CCACCAGTGTAGTTGCACCAGATAGTGCTAACGTATTACAAAGCGACACCACCAGTGTAGTTGTACCAGATAGTGCTGCAGTAAAAAAAGAATAAAATAAATGATCTATAAATATATCATTATTATTTTGCTTTTATTTTCTATGGATATTGGGATTTCTAAAGATCTAAAAATAATTGATATGGAAGGAACCTATGATTTAGATGGCGATGGTCAATATGAATTTGCTGCTGTAGAATTTAATAGATTAAATGGTCATACTATTTCAATGATACGATATTATGAGATAGATATTGATGGCTATCAGAATTTATTATGGGAATTAGAAATGCCAGATGGATTATTAGGAAGTTTTGTTGGGGTTAAACTTGCGGATATTATTGGAGATGGAGTGCCAGAGTTAGTTGCTGTTGCAAATTTGTCATCTAATGGAGATGAAACAATACTTCAACCAATCATCTTTTATTATAAATGGTATGATGATGGGTTTGCGGAAACCCCCTCTGGCTATTTAAATATAGGAGATAAAAAAAAATTTATAAGATGTCATAATTTTGATCTTATTGATTTGGATAATAATAATGATCAAGAAATATTATTATCACTTGGAAGTCCTATGCGAGCACTAGCATTAATTGACCTTGATAGTGAAAATAATTTAGTTATGATAGAGTCCTTAGAGCCAACTGCATTGAAAACAGGTGTTGGTTTTGTATATGGAAAATCTATTGATTGGAACAACGACGGCTATGATGATATAATCAGCTTTAGCCCCGAAGGAAATGTTCTAAAAATCCAACCTTATTATAATCGCAATGGAAGGTTAGTGCTGGGAGATGCAAAACAAGAAATTATAACTGGCATAAATGGACTTATCCCTATGTCGATAATTATTTCTGATTGGGATTTAGATGGGTTTAAGGATGTCTTGTTACCTTTTCAATCTGGACATGTGATTGCTATGACTTTATCTCCAGCTACAGTAGCAATTGATGTGCTACCAATTGATGCAGGCCCATTATCAGATATGAGCGTTGTTGATATAAATTTAGATAATATAAATGATTTATTCCTTGTGTCTGGAGAAATGAATATGATAACTATGGCTATAGGCTCTCTAGATACAGTTGGATTAAATACAAGCTATTTTACATTAGAAACTGATACTACGGATGCTCAGGTTTTCAATATAATTCCTGTAACAGATAATGGAGAATATTCTGGATCTATAATTGCTTCAAGTTGGGATGGGAAGGTAAGCAATGTGTTTCTAACAGATATTGGTAAAGTGCAAATTGATATGCCCACGCCTGATGAGGAAGATGTTATTACTGCGCTGGATGAACAGATTGAACTAATAGATTTATTCCCAGAAATTAAATATGCGATGGATTTGCCAAAACTTCCTAAGCCTCCAGCTACTGTTGGTCAAATATTGCCGAAAAATATTTTACCAAGACATGTTCTTACCTTAAATCAACTTTTTACCTATAAAATACCAGAAGACGAGGCACGTCAATTTTATAGTTTTCGTTGGCTTAGCCCGCCACCAAAAGGAATGTTTTTTCACTATGAAAGTAGAGCTATTCAGTGGGTACCTGACGATACGCAATTAGGAGCTTATAAATTGGGATACCGCATAGAGATGAAAACAGGTGAATCTGTTTCATTAGAGGCAACAATTAAAGATTCGCTGTTAACATACCAGATGATTCCAGAATTAGAAGGCTATGATGAATATGTGTGGGTGTATGTAAATGATCCACCAGTTTTTGTTACAACCCCGATTGGAACAGAATTTGTTTCAAACTCTGTCTTTTCTTATACGCCTGTTGTTAAAGATCAAAATATAGATACTAAAATTAAGTATAGTCTTGAAGTGGCCCCAGATGATATGGTTTTAGGAGAGAATGGTAGTTTAGTTTGGAGAACAGATAGTGCAGATGTAAATGTATATGATGTAAGACTTGTTGCCACAGATGGTTTTGACCGCGACGTGCAGGAATTCAAATTATACGCACGAGCTGGTGTGAAGATAGTTTCAAGCCCTTTGGTAGATTTAAAAGTAAATGAGCTTTATCAATATCAAGTTGAAGTTTGGAGGCCAGAGCTAGCCCAAGAGATGAGAGTTGAATTATTACATGGCCCTATTGGTATGTCAATTGATAATAATAATTTAATTAACTGGACACCAGAGACAACTCAACTTGATACTCAATACTTTGCTGTGCAGGCTAGTCACGGTGTTGCAAAAGATACTCAAAATGTTGCCGTTTTTGTTAATCATCCTCCCATTATAGCTTCTGCACCACCATCAATCAATGTCGTGAATGTAGGGTCAACTTGGGATTTTCAATTAGAAATTTCTGACCCAAATATGGCTGATAAATTAACTATAACTTCTTTAGAGCTCCCAGATGGAATGAGAATTGACCCTTTTACATGGAGATTGCGCTGGGACCCCACAGATGAGGAACTAGATTTTTCACATATGAGGCTTGAAGTAACAGATGGAAAAGAAACTTACTTTATAGATTCAGATTTTTATGTAAATGCCCCTATAAAAATAGTTTCTGTTCCGCCTATGACTGCTAATTTAGGCGAATCTTATCAATATAGAATATTAGACTCTGATAAAAATAATAGCGCTTTGTTGCCATATGATGAAACTATTCGTATAGATGATATTAATTCAGTTCGAATCTATTCTATCGATATAACCGATGATGTTTATCAAGAAAATATTGGAAGATATATTGGGGAATGGGATAGTGCTGAAGAAATTTATTTAACTGATAATGATAAGCCTGAATCAACCGCTTTTTCACGATTAAATGCAAAAAAGTATGTAAATAATATATTTTGGGAAAACCAAAGATTATATGTTTTAATAAAAACTGTTGATAATAGAACCATAGGTATAAAAGATCTTTTATGGGAGTTTTTCCAAGGTTCAAAGGGAAAGCCTCCAAAAGTAATTGTAGAAAGATTAAGTCCTATAAAATATACACTTTTGGAATTCCCAGATGGAATGGAGGTTGATGAGTATTCAGGAATAATTAATTGGACACCATCTCCAGAACAATATGATTCACATACAATAAAAATTCTAGTTTCAGATGGATATATGAAAGATGAACAAACTTATGAGATTTATGTAAATCATAAGCCTGTGATAGTATCTAATGCACCTAAATCAGCTTTAGTAGATGAAGTATTTAGATATCAAATTCAAGTCGAGGATAAAAATTCTAATTCGGAATTAATTTATGAACTTTTAAAAGGGCCACAAGGAATGCAAATGACTGAAGATGGTAAAGTAGTTTGGATTCCAAGAGCTGCTCAAATAAATAATCATTTATTTAGTGTGCGTGTAACAGATGGTTATTCTGAAGACATCCAAAAATCCCAAGTGTTTGTTAATATTCCGCCTTCCATAATATCAATACCAAAGCCCGTTGCTCTTACAGGATATGAGTACACTTATAAATTGGTAGCGGAGGATTTAAATAAAGATAAAATAAAATTTAAACCTATNAAGCTNCCTAAATATTCAACATTTAATAAGCGAACAGGTTTAATACAATGGCGNCCTAGAAATAATCAACTTGGACCAAATGATATAATTATTGCNGCTATAGATGAAAGAGGGGCCACCACTGCTCATGAGTTTAAGATACATGCTTTTGAAAACCCAAGCGCAAGACAATTTGTTAATACCGGATGGCCGTTNATGTTAACTTTTGTTGGAATGATGTTTGCTTGGGGGGTTGCTCAAATCTAATTGAGCTCTAATTTATTTAATATTTTATCTACACATTTCTTCGATAATGACAATTGAATAGGTAAAGCATATAGTATTTCTATTATTTTTTTATTAAGATTTTTTAATTTTAATAAATCTTTTTCAGTTGTTATAAGAAAATCAGGCTTTAGTTCTTTNATCTTTTTTTCTATAGAAATAAAGTCTTCAATATTGTATTCATGATGATCATTTAATGCAATATGGTCAACAAATTCAATATTTTGTTTTCCAAGAATTAATTCAAAACTTAGAGGATCTCCAATNCCTGAGATTGCTAATGCCTTCTNATGTTTCATNGATATTAATGGAGTCATTNTNCCATTAATATCAATTAAGNTGCTGGANGNNTCAGTTNTACTATNGTAATNATTAATTNTTAATGATTTTANCTTCTTGTTAATATGNTCTGGCGGATTTTTAATATTCATTTTAGTCANTATTACAATATCAGATCTTTTCAAGTGTTGTAATGGTTCGCGTAATAATCCATATGGNAACATCTTATAATCATGAATTGATTGATTTGCATTGATTAGCNCTATATCTAGATTTCTATGTAATGAACGATGTTGAAACCCATCATCTAAAATAATTATTTGCNGNTTATACTTTTTAAATAAAAACCGACCACCGCGAAATCTATTATTATCAACAACAACTGGTACATCAATAAGCTTCTTAGAAATTAAAAGAGGTTCTTCACCAAAATGTTTCCAATCTTTATTTTTGTTTTCTTTTAAATCAATCGTTCCTTTTGTAATCCTTCCATACCCTCTACTTAACACTCCAACTCTATAACCATTATTCTTTAGCAATTTAGCAAGATAAATCACAGCAGGGGTTTTACCAGTTCCCCCAACAGTTATATTCCCAACGCTAATAACCTTACATGGCAGGCTGTACGAAACAAAAATTCCTAAATTATAAAATATATTTCGCCAGAATATTACACCCCAATAAAAAAGAGCTAAGGGGAATAAAAATATGCGAAAGTGTGGGTTGTTTATAAAACTATTCAAAGACGCGTTTATCTACTAATTTTTCTAGATTATCCATTTCTTCTTTTAAAATAGATAAACAATCATCAAAGGGCTGATCCTTACTAAAATAAATAGGTTTTCCATAAATTACTTCAATTCTACCAAAAGGTTTAGGAACATAAAAAGTATCCCAATTAGTGAATCCCCAATGTTTAGTACAATGGGCCGCAGCAGGAATGATAGCTGCACCAGTTTTTTGAGCAGCTTTAATAACGCCAGCTTTAGGTATTTTAGCAGGGCCCTTGGGCCCATCGGGTGTCATGGCAACTAATGACCCTGGAATTTTTAGCGCATTTATAATACCTTCAAAAGCTTCTTTTCCTTTATCAGAACTTGACCCTCTAATAACTTTCCATCCAGTATCTAAACATATACGAGAAATAATTTCTGCATCACTATGGGTTCCAGCAACCGCATAAAATTGATTGTTTGCTAATTGTCTTACAAATGTTAGAACTCTTCCATGCCATATTGAAATTATAACTGATTTATTATTTTTAATTAATTCTTTATAATTACTTTCGCCCTCTACTTTCCATTTATTTGTATTATACAATAATATTACAATCCACTTACCTATCTTTGATAGTAAATATAGTTTTAATGATTTCATCAAGTTAATCTTTTCATGATTGCTTCAGCAGCTCTATCGTAAACGCCTGGGATACCGAGAGTTCGTCTTATTTGATCATACCCTAGTAACATGTTTTTTCTTGTAGAGGTATTATTTAACAGCGGAGTAATAGCTTTAGCTAGATTATCAGCTGTCATTTCATTTTGTATAAATTCAGGTACAAGCATTTTATTTACAATTAAATTAACTATACAAGCGTACTTTACATTGGCCATTCGTTTGGCCATGAACCATGTCAATGAATTAAAACGATAAAAAACAACCATCGGAATATCAAGCACTGCAGATTCTAACGATGCAGTGCCAGATGCTATCATTGCTGCATTCGCATTTTGTAGCGCTAATTGAGGGTTTTCACTCTCTATCTTTATATAGTCTGGAATATCATCAATTTTTACACTTGGTGCTTTGCCAAGGATAACCTTAAGTCCGGGAAGTTCTAGTATTATTTTTTCAAGTGCTTTAATTATAATTGATAAATGTTGTTTTATTTCCTGCTGTCTGCTCCCAGGGAAAATTGCTAATATTTTATCTTTTGGATCTAAATTATGTTTCAAATAAAAATCCGAGGATGAGTTAGGATATTGTAACTCTATAAATGGATGCCCAACAAAACTGGTCTTTACATTTCGCTTTTCAAACCATTCTTGTTCAAAGGGGATAATCGATAAGCATTGGTCTACATTATCTCTTAAAATAGAAACTCTTTTTTCTTTCCATGCCCAGACTTGAGGCAAAATAAAATATGTAACTGGGATAGCTAATCTTTTTGCCTCTCTTGCTAATCTTAAATTAAAACCAGGGTAATCAACTAAAATTATACGTTCAGGATTATTTTCTTTTATCCAATTTATTGACTTCCCCATGACTTGCATCATATAAGGAAGATGTTTTATTACTTCAAAAAACCCTACCATTGCTAATTTTTTAATATGTTCTAAAATTTGAACCCCTTCTTTTTCCATTCGATCTCCGCCATGACCATAAAATTCAATATTAGGATTATATTTTTTTATATGATGTACTAATTTAGAGGCATGAATATCTCCAGACTCTTCTCCAGCCACTATAAAAATCTTAATGGGTTTTTTATTGTTCAATTTATATGGTGTCTCACATAAATAATTATCATTAGTAAAACTATATTTTGAAGAGTTCGTTTTTCAGTTTTTATTGTTTTTATAAAACTCATTGGAATGTACTTATCCTTATTTTCCCATGCGCTTAAACGAGGAAATAATTTTGGAACATTCTTCATATAATTATTGTATTCATTACCAAAAATATTAATTAAGGTTTTTTCTTCGAGGTTTATAATCATATAGTATTGTAAGATAAAAAATATCCAAGTGATCAAGAGCATCGATCTAATATCAATTGATCCCGCAATAAAAACGACCCCTGTATAGATAATCATATTACCTATGTATAAAGGGTTCCTTGTGTACCCATATGGTCCTGATGTGCATAATGCAGGTGCACCAACTTTTGTAGTTCTTGTAATTCCGCCTGCGTAACTCACAGCCCAGATGCGGAGCGATTCTCCAAGCACAATAAAGAGGATACCTATAACTACATATTGTAAATATGGATTTGAATTATATATGATATAAAGAGCTAATGGAATAGGAGTATAGCTTCTATATTTAAAAAAGAAATTACCTAAATTCATTAATGAAGATCCTCACGGATCATACTATCAATATTTATTGCTAGCTCTAGTGCACGCTTTGCTGCTTTTCCATCTACAACTGGTTTTGAAAAACCATTTATGCTATCAGCAAAATTTTCAAGCTCAGCTTTTAATGCATCAAAAGATAATAATTCAGGTTTTTCATAAATAATATGTTTTTTCTTTCCATGATAATTGAAATCAACATCTTTTATTGCATTTATATTTTTTTCATTTTCATCAATGATACGGTAAACCTCAGTTAACCCAATTAATAAATCAATTGTAATATATAAGTCTTGCTGAAATATTTTTATTTTACGTACATCGTTCTGTGAAACTCTACTCGATGTTACGTTAGCAATAGTTCCATTTGTAAATCTAATTCTTGAATTTGCAATATCAATTGAATCAGTTAAAATAGATATTCCATTCGCATAAATCGAATCTATATCACTATTTACCAAGAATAATAATATATCAAGGTCATGGATCATTTTATCCAAAACAACTGGCACATCAGTTCCACGTATATTATATGGGGCCAACCTTTGAATTTCAATATACTTTGGATTCAGTGTATAATCATTTAATGGAATTAATGCAGGATTAAATCTTTCTATATGTCCGACCTGAATTATCACACTCATATCTTTAGCTAATTGGATGAGTTTTTCTGCATCCTCTACTGAATTAGTTATTGGTTTTTCAATAAATACATGTTTTTTTGATTGAATACATTTATATCCAATATCAAAATGTGTTTCAGTTGGAGTAACAATTGATACCGCATCACATTCTTCTAATAGTTTATTAAAATTTTTGTAGTGGTTAAGCCCATATTTTGCTGAAATAGACTCAGCCTTTTTTCCATTAGTATCGTGAAATCCAATTATGTTAAAAGATTCAATTGATTGAAGATGTTTTACATGGTGTTCGCCTAAATGACCAACCCCCACTACACCGATATTAATTTTCTTTATAGTTTTATTCATAATTAAAAAAGGCCCTAAGGAAAATTAACTATTATAAACTTTCAAATGGTAAAAGAAACTAATTGTTCATTAAATAAAATATTTAATATTTGGTTCCGAAATATCTTGCTTTTCGAATCAAATACATTCAATTTTTCATCAGAATTCCGACTATGGTAAACAATAATTACAACGATTATCCAGCTTAATAATGGCCGATAATATAAAAACCGGAATTGGTTTTTTCATCCCAGTTGCTTCTTTAATAGGTTTTGCTATATCTATTATGTCAAATAATTATTTTGCAAGTATTATTTTTATTGTTTCAGGTATGATGATATGGATGTTATANATACTTGTTGTNGAATCAAATACACCNGCNCTAATGGGNAATATATTANTTCTNTTTNTAGTTTTATTNTCNTTAGCAGTNTTTCTAAACTANGGTCTNTCNCAAAATATGTTTGGNGGNTATGANTTAAAAGCAGATGGTTCTTTAATATCTCTTATGGTTTTATTTTTTGGCGGTTTAATAGGCATGATTTTTCGACAATACATTTCTGGCTCTCCAGCCCCATCTTTAAGCTCGGAAGATATTGCTTTAGTAAACAAAGCATTAGAAAAATCAGATAATATTGATGCTTCTAAAGTAGACCCAAAAGTTATTGTGGTAAAGCAAGAAGCCCCAAAAGAAGTTGTAGAAGATGAAGATGAAGATGAAGATGAAGATGAAGAATGGGATTATTCTCAAATGTATGCCTATCCTCCAGAATATTATGAAGAATACGATGAGGATGAGTACGAAGAATAATATTTTTTCATCATAAAATTAAAAGGGAGCTATGCTCCCTTTTTTATTTTCTGTCATTTTCTGTCATAGCTAAAACAATATTTGTACTACCAATAAATGCTTTATGTTGTTCAAAAGATGATTTGAAAAAGTAATATAATGTTAATATATAAAATATATGAAACCACCATTCATTTATTTTACCTAGAAAGTATGCGCCATCAACAATAACGGTAATCATAAATAAAACAGTTACGGCAAGAGTTGGTGGGTATAATTTTCTTTTTAAGGCAAGTATACCCTTGTAAAATCTATTATCTAACTTATAACCCTTGGATAAAGTATACTCTTTTATATTAACCCCTGTGCCAACAAAAAAGAAAATTATCAATGTTTGAGTAGCAATAAATATTAAGCTAACAAATAAATCAAATGAGATATGTTGGGTTGGCCAAATATTAATGTAGTGATTAATTCCAATAAATATTAGCCCGATTGCTGAAAAACAAATCAGCACATATGATGTTATCATAAAAAACCACATATTATACCCTCACACATTAAAATGGAAAAAAATACAATCCCCATCACACACAATATATTCTTTCCCTTGCAACTTTGATAAACCAGCTTCTTTCACAGCTTTTTCAGATCCAAAATTTATTAAATCCATATATTTAATTACTTCTGCTTTTATAAAGCCTCTTTCAAAATCAGTATGTATTTCACCGGCAGCAGATGGTGCGGTTGTTCCTTTTTTTATAGTCCAACTTCGCACTTCCTTTGGCCCTGCGGTAAAGAATGTTTCTAGCCCCAAAAGGTTAAATGCTGACCTAATAAGTTTATTTAAACCAGGCTCTGATAAACTGTACTCATTGAGAAATAAATCTTTTTCATCTTCTGATAAAACTGCTATTTCTTGTTCAAGTTTGCTACATAATCTAATAGAAAGATTATTTTCATCTTTAGCATATTCAGATAGTTTATTACTTAAATCGCTTGATTCGTTATTTATAATATCGCCCTCACCTACATTAGCGACATATAGTATCGGTTTATTTGTCAGTAAATTAAGATTTCTAACAATTTCTCTTTCTTCATTATTCGTATTAAATGTTTTTACTTTTTTTCCATTATTACAATGATCTAAAAGTGATTGTATTAATGAATATTTTATTTGATCGGTTTTATCGCCAGACCTAGCCAGTTTTTCCGATTTATGAAATTGTTTTTCAAGAGTTTGAA
>NZXJ01000085.1 GCA_002701945.1 Fidelibacterota bacterium | reverse complement strand
TTTACGAGAATATTCGGGGTTAGATGTTGAACTACCTAAAGCAAAACGTATTCAAAAACTAAAATCTAAAAGACATACTGCACATATATGGCTATCAAAGCAGGGTCAAATTTCCATAGAAGATAAACTTGTTCGATCAGAAAATATTAGACATATCATGTATGCTAAGCGCGCAGCTGATCCTCAATTAACTATTTCAATAAAAGCTGATAAATCTGCTCGTATGGGTTTAGTATCTGATATTCATACTGAATTACGTAAAGCTGATGCGCTAATGCTTAACTATTCTTCTAAAACAGCTATAGAATAATTAAATAATGTCTAACCAAATATCTGCACTATCATTAAAATTTAAATATCCGGTAATTATACGTCTATCCACTCTATTCAGTATAATACTTTTAATATTAATCTTTTTGATTTATCCTAGATACTTAGGGTTAATAGCGCTCGAAGATGTTGAGCTTCAAGAGATCATAATAGAAAATATTCCTCAAACACAACAGATAGAAAAACCGCCGCCGCCAGCAAGGCCATCTGTACCGGTTGAATCAGAAGATGAAGATATTGCAGATGACTTAACTATTGAAGAAACTGATTTAGATAGTTTTGAAGCATGGGACGCTCCGCCTCCCCCACCTGAAGGTCCACGAGTAAAATTTATTCCATATGATGATCCGCCACAACCCTTATCATCGATTAGGCCAGTATACCCTGAAATTGCCCAAGAAGCAGGAATTGAGGGAACCGTAGTTGTTCAAGTCTTTGTTGATAAAAAGGGTCGTGTTAAAGATACTCTTGTTTTAAAAGGTATTCCTAATACTGGATTAGATGAAGCAGCGGTAACTGCAATTAAGAAAACTCGTTTTCGCCCAGCAAAGCAAAGGGAAAGAGCTGTTGGAGTGTGGATATCAATCCCTGTAAACTTTAGATTAAAATAATAATTTTACTTTTTTAACTTTGCCTTTAAATATTCGCTATTCATATGCTTAATATTATTAATAGAAATGCCNTTAGGGCATTGTGNTTCACAAGCACCNGTATTTGAGCAATGNCCAAACCCNTCTTCNTCCATTTTATTTACCATACTTATAACGCGCTCGTTTTTCTCTGGANCTCCTTGAGGTAAAACTGAAAGTTGAGATATTTTTGCAGAGACAAAAAGNCTTGCTGAGCTATTTTTACATACAGCAACACATGCGCCACAGCCAATACATGCCGCAGAATCAAAAGCCTCTGTAGCGTCAGAACGCGATATTGGTATTGCATTCCCATCAGGAGCACTACCAGTATTAACAGATATATAGCCTCCAGATTGAATTATNCGATCAAACGCACTTCTNTCTACCACTAGATCTTTTACTATAGGAAAAGAATTTGCTCNCCATGGTTCAACGGTAATTGTATCCTCATCTTCAAAATGAAACATATGTAATTGACAAGCTGTTGTCCCTTTTAAAGGGCCATGGGGTTCTCCGTTTATCATCATTGAGCAACTACCGCATATCCCTTCTCTGCAGTCATGCTCAAAAGCTATTGGATCATTGTTTTCACTAATCAANTTTTCATTAAGAACATCNAACATTTCAAGAAAGGACATGTGNGGATTTAGATTNTTAAGATTATATTCAACCAATTCTCCATCATCTTCAGGAGAAAATTGTCTCCATATTTTCAATGTTATATTTAATTTATTCATTTATAGCTACGCTGTGATAAAGAAACATTTTCAAAAGTTAGGTTTTCTATATTTAGTTTAGGTTCCGATTCTGCATTTTNATATGCCCAGGCAAATACATTCGTAAAATCATCATCNTTTCTAAGAGCCTCTCCTTCATCCGTTTGATATTCTTCGCGAAAATGAGCCCCACAAGACTCTTTTCTTTGTAGAGCATCGTGAACCATCACTTCTCCAAGTTCAATCAAATCAGCTACACGTCCAGCCTTTTCTAANTCTAGATTTAAAGAATCAGAACTNCCTAAGACCTTTATGTCTTTCCAAAACGATTCTTTTAAATCTTTTAAATTAACAATTGCNTTTTTTAATCCGGATTCATTCCTAGACATACCACAATATTCCCACATTATTTTTCCTAATTCACGATGGAAAAAATCAACTGATGCATTCCCTTTATTTGAAATAAAATAATTAATTGTATCTAACACATTAGATTCNGATTTATCAAAAGCTTCATGAGATGTNTTTATATTAGATTTATTTATCTCATTTGATAAATAAGTACCTATTGTATATGGTAGAACGAAATAACCATCTGCAAGGCCCTGCATTAATGCTGATGCGCCTAGCCTATTTGCGCCATGATCAGAAAAATTACATTCACCTATAGCAAACAAACCTGGCACAGTTGTCATTAAATTATAATCTACCCAAAGCCCCCCCATTGTATAATGGACTGCAGGGTAAATCCNCATCGGTGTATTATAGGGATCATCCCCTGTTATCTTATTATACATTTCAAAAAGATTGCCATATCTAGATCGGATTGTCTCTATGCCAAGGTTACTAATTGCATCTTTAAAATCTAAATACACAGCTTGCCCTGTTTCACCAACGCCATANCCATTATCGCATCTTTCTTTTGCAGCTCTAGAGGCAATATCGCGCGGAACTAGATTCCCAAAGGCTGGATACCTTCTTTCTAAATAATAATCTCTTTGATCTTCAGGTATTTGATCGGGGCTACGATTCTCATCAGTAGACCCTGGGACCCATATTCTTCCATCATTTCTGAGAGATTCTGACATTAATGTAAGTTTTGATTGATATTCTCCAGAGACAGGAATGCAAGTTGGNTGAATTTGAGTAAAGCATGGGTTTGCAAAATTTGCTCCTTTTTTATAAGCTTTCCATATTGCAGTAACATTACTACCCATTGCATTGGTTGATAAATAATANACATTACTATATCCACCTGTGGCTAAAACCACTGCATTTGCGCTATATCTTTCTAATTGTCCATTAATTAAATTTCTTGCTATAATACCTCTTGCAACTCCATTCACTAAAACTATGTCAAGCATTTCATGCTTTGAAAACATTTGAACTTTACCATTAGCAATTTGACGACTTAGAGCGCTATATGCCCCTAATAATAATTGCTGGCCAGTTTGTCCTCTTGCATAAAAGGTCCTAGAGACNTGAACNCCTCCAAATGATCGGTTTGCAAGAGTNCCGCCATATTCTCTTGCAAAGGGGACTCCTTGGGCAACGCANTGGTCAATAATACTACCACTAACCTCTGCTAATCTATAAACATTTGCTTCTCTAGAGCGATAATCACCTCCTTTTATAGTATCATAAAATAACCTATACGTACTATCTCCGTCATTTTGATAGTTTTTTGAAGCATTTATTCCTCCTTGAGCAGCAATTGAATGAGCTCTTCTTGGGCTATCCTGAAAACAAAAAGACTTAATATTATATCCCATTTCAGCTAATGAAGAGGCTGCAGATGCGCCCGCCAAACCAGTGCCAACAACTATTATATCTAATTTTTGCTTATTTGATGGGCTAACTAATGGTAGGCTAGAACGATAGTTTGTCCACTTATCAATTAATTCACCATTTGGAATATTTGAATTTAATGTAGCCATTTTCCACCATCTAAAATACCAAACCAAAATGCTATACTAAAAAACCCTAAAGGGATAAAAAACCAAAATAAAACAGATACTGCATTGATTAGTTTTTCAAATTTAGAATTTTCTANACCTAAGGTTTTGAATGCAGATTGAAAACCATGCCGTAAATGAAATCCTAATAAAAACATAGAAACAAGATACAATATCGTTATAAAAATATTTCCAAATCCATAGATACTTTCAGTCACAAAATAATAATATATATCATGATCATCTATATTTTGAAAATTGAACCATATAGTAGATAAATGGGTAATAATAAATATAAGAAGAATGCTACCGGATAAGAACATTGTTCTTGAGTATATGCTNCTACTTTTATTTGAAAATTTCTCATANTCTGTTGATCTGGATTTTTTGGAATTTACAGTTAATAAAATTGAATTATATATGTGAGTNATAAAAATAATAAGAAGTAAGAACTCCATTACCCTAATTAGTGGTTTTATTTTTTCAAGAGCGGCAACTAATTGGTTAAAATTTTCTGGACCCGTAAAAATGATGAGATTATTCAATAAATGGAATACAAGAAATAAGCAAACTAATAATCCAGTAACGGCAACTAGCAGTTTTTTCCCTATAGTAGTNCTAAAAATATCTAACGATTTACTTAACATTTTCTGCGGTTTGTTTTTATAATAATATATATTGAATTAAATAGAGTATTATTCATTTCATCGAGAAGTTAATTACTACTTATAGTGATATAAAACAGTTTATAAAATAGAAAATTATAATAGCTTGATATATAAAAAATTTACTATTCCGTTTAATAATTATGGAAAATAGAAGTTGATATAGATTAGTTTGTTAAGATTATATTTTTGCTTCGCTGATTAACCAGCTAAATAATTTCTTTTGATATTTATCTTTAGGCATTAATTCTGGATGCCACTGAACAGCTATAAATGATTTAGGAGAATTAGAATCTTCCACAGCTTCTATTAAGCCATCTGCTGACCAAGCAACTGGTTTTAAGCCACTACCTAAAGTTCTTATACCTTGATGATGAGTGCTTGCTATTTGTATTACTTCTTGATTAATAATTTCATGTAAAAAAGAACTTTGATTAATATGCACACTATGTTGAGACCATTCCCCATTGAATTTTCCATGATTTACAGATCCTTCAAGTTGTTTATTTAAATCTTCATATAAACCACCCCCTCTTATCACATTTATATGTTGCATACCTACACAAATAGCTAAAATAGGTTTATTCAAATTATACATAGCTGAAAATATATCTCTGTCAAATTGTTCTCTTTCCGTTAACATAACATCTTTATCAAGTAAATTAGGAAAATCACCATTATATATTTCTATTGGGATATCTGGTCCACCAACAAGTAATAATCCATCTATAATTTCTGCAATCTCAATGATTAAATTATTATTATTAGGATAATTAAGTGTAAATGCAGTGCCACCTGCTTGCCATACCGATTGATAGTAGCTTTCTTTCGTTGCATTCCACATTGCCCCATTATGTTCATAATAATAAGGATTTATACCGATGATTGGTTTCTTCATATATGTTCTTTTAAAAAGTCTATTAACGGTTTCTTACTATTTAAATAATTATGCTGGAGGAATTCGCCTGGCATCCCTTTATTTTGAAATAATTCTAGATATGGTATTAATAAGTCTGTTTCAGCTTTTATAGATAAAAGATTACTCCTTCTAGATAGGCCATTTAGAGCTAAATCAGAAAAATAATTTATCCAATCAAACATGCTTTTATTTTGAGGTCCAATTCTTTCTAAATCTAGATAATCTGCATTCCTTATCGCAATTTTTCTATCTGCATCACTCCATGAATGAAATATTTCTAACAGGTTATTTCTTATATCATCATCTGTTAATAATCCAACCCAAAATGCCACTGGAGCAAATTCATAACCAATCGGCGGGCGATCCGTACATCTAAGCTCTAGCATCCCCTGCTTAAATCTAACATGTGTAAAAATTTGACGAATTGCAGAATTAATAATTTTATCATCTAACTGATTATTATCATGCAATAGATTAAGCCATTTTTTTATTGGACCAACAAATTGATTTATTTCATATTTATTATTAATCGAAAAAATAGATGGTGCATTTAAAACTATATCAGAAAATTTTCCTATTAAATTGTTACTCGAAATAATATTATGATCAAACAAGTATCCACATCTCGTGTTGTCAGTATTAGACCAAATTATATGTCTAAAATTATCTTTGCCAATAGGATCTGTATTAATAAAAGATGCATTAGCAAATAACAATGACGCGAATGGACTTATACAATCAGATAGAAAAGCCATTTGTTCACCATCTTCTTTAGATAAAATATCAATGTTTACTTGAACGCTGGTAGTATTTCGCATCATCCATCTTCCATATGTTCCTACTCCTTCAAACATATTATCCATTAATTGATACTTAGTATCATTAATTAATTCGATGGAATTAGGAGGGGATATTGGCTCAACTGTAGAGCCAATTGTAAACAATGAATTATTTTCAAGAAGTCCAGTTAAGCTATCTAAATGTCTAGTATACTCAGAATAAATATCTTGTAACGAAGTATATGGTGCAGATGCCCATTCAATTTGACCGCCAGGCTCAATTGAATAATCATACTTTTCATCATTCTTATCTTTTTCATTAATTAAATCAGATAATAAATCAGAAGCAGAATAACGGCTTGAAGGATTTACCGTAATTCTTTTACCATTTTTTTCGTATACAAAATTTTCTATTTCAACTCCAACTAATCTCACATCCTTAGTTGAAGTACTTTTTAGAATTAAGTCTATAATATTATTTTTCATATAATAAAAAACCCCCTTTACGGGGGTTTAATATAAAAATTAACAAAGATTTATTACTCTACCATCTCTCCGCCGCCAATAAAATCTTCCAACTTAAACGCTCCATCTTTTTCCATTTGTTTTGCTGCTTGAACTATTCCTTTTCTAGCATTATCAACTTCTCTTTTAGATACTGCGCCTTCTACAGGTTCATACATAGCTTGTTTTTTCTGTGGTAGGTTATTTTTTACTCTCGTAACTACTTCTTCATCCATACCTTTCATTGACATTGCAATAAGATCAAGTTCAACTGAATTCATAAGATCGCGTATTATATTATCAGGAAAGAATTCAAAAATATCATCCCATTTTAGGTGATATTTTTTTATTTCTTCTGCTAACAAAGGGGCTTCTCTTGATATAGCTTCTAAATATTTTGATTCATCATCTGGATCCATTTCTCCCAGAATATCAGCTACATCTTTTCCACCTCCCCTGGAAAAATCCACAGTTTTTGGTAAAAAGTGTGATTTTTCTTGTAATTCTGAAGCAACGCTTACTACCGCCTCTAAAGGAACTTCATCTAGTGTTCCCATTTCAATCAAAACTCTGCCTTTTTCTTCTGGACCTAAACGTTCTAATACTTTTGATCGTTTTTCTTGGTCAACCTGCGCCATTACAATAGCTTTTACTCGAGTATCTTCTGGTAAAACCATTGAAATTAATTGCTCGTCTGTTAACTCTTCTAGAAAAGCAAATGGCTTCTTTGGCTCATCCTCACTACCTTCTTCAGCTTGGAATTTTTCACTTACAAAACTATAATAGTATTGTTCTATAACCTGTTTCTTTACTTTAAAAGAAACACTATCCATATCACGAGCAACTGCTCTAACTTTTCTTATGTCTGTCTTTGTTAATTCTTTTAACAAAGTTATAGATAGACCTTCTCCAAGTATATTAAATAGTATAGCTACTTTTTGTAGACCAGATAATCTTTTTATATCAGTGATCATATAATGACCTCTTTATTTCTTCTTTTTCTTCTTTTTGTCAGAATCATCTTCTTCTGGTTCTGGAGGCGCCTCAGGCTCTGGCTCTGGAACCACATCGTCCTCTAACCATTCTTTAACAATCCGAGTCGCAGTTTTTGGTTGTCCCACACTCATTGAAACTACAGATTGCCGCATTTCACCAATTTCTCCTCTAATAACATCTGTATCTTCTTTTGGTTCTTCATTTGCATTTTTAGCTAGAGGTCTATTTTTGCGCTTTTTTTTTCGCATTGGAGGAGGATACGGCCATGGCATCGGCATTGCTGGTTGTTGTGGGCCTTGTTTTTTCTTAAATAATAATATTATAACCAATACAAGCAATACAACAACGAGGGCTCCCAAAATTGATACCAGAATTATAAGCGCAGATGAACTTTCAACATTATTCATTTCTTGCTCTAATCCTAATTGAACAGAATCAAGCATTGCTATTCTATTTGTCAGCTGTGAATCTACTCGAGCATCATTAGCATATGATAATTCATTTTTTAGTGAAGTTATCTCTTCTTTTAAAGCTCTCAATTGTAAGGAATCCCGCAACAAAGCAGTTTTTCTTTCATATTCAAATTTATCTTCTGCGCTTCTTCTTTCTAAATTATTTAACTGTTCTTTTAACTCTAGCAATGGACCGCTTATTTCTTTCTCGATAGATTTTGTTAACGCATCATCACCTTCGCCTGATTGAAGAACCTCTAGCTTATCAGCAATACTTTTTAATAAAACTTGTTCAGCGCTTTTTTCATCTCTTCTTTCTTTAAATGATGCTGTCATAATACTTAGAACATCGCCCCTTGTACGATCAAATCTTGATGCCACCATTACAACTTGACGAATATTTTCAATTAATTCTGGAGCAGCTCCCTCTTGAAGAATAATACTAATTTGCAAGCGTTTCACGGCCGCTATTGCTGGAACCCTTTTTGTCAANGTTTTAGACTGAACTCTTTCAGTTGTNCTNCCAGGTTCTTGNATAGGAACNACCATGCCAGGNCCCTGCTGTCCACTCTTTAGATGATTCCTGAGCTACCTGCGGTTCAGCTTCAACTTCAAAATCAAAACCCGGTATTGGAAGACCCATACTAGAAAATTCAGATTCTGGATCNGAACCATCCCTTGGTGCCGCTTCACCAATTATTGTTGTTAATTCTTCAAGAGCTGATGCTTCATCATANATTGGTCGATCGCTGGGTATTATAGTAATTTGTTCTTCTTTTTCACCTGTAACTTCAATATCAACATCCACATCAATTACATATTTTTGATCATCAATTATCTTAGATAAGGCGCTAGCTATTCTTGATCTTAGATCGCTTTCTACCATTAACTTTTGCGTTAAATAGGATGAGCTTTGTTGACCTAATAATAAACTAAGGCTTAAGACAAAAAACCAACTGAAAGGATATATTTTATGTCCCCTCTTCATATTATACTCCTTTTGTAATTCTTAATAGACTCACTATAATTAACTTTCATTTTCAACATAACTTGTTGTGTGGTGCGCAGGCTTTAAAAATGTTATTTCTATTCTTCTATTTCTTCCCTTTTTTTCAGGTGTATCATTCAACTCCAAAACGGTGTTTCTATCAATCGTCTGTGTTAAGTTTCCAGATTGACCCCTTGGCACCCAATCAGCATATCCCGCGGCAACTAATCTAGTTGGGTTAACTCCCTGGTCAATAATATTTCTTACAACAGACGAACCTCTTGCTGTAGAAAGTTCCCAATTTGATGGAAATCTTTTTTGATAAGCTTTTGGNAATATATCGCTATCAGTGTGCCCNGCAACTTCAATCTGAAAAATAGAACTTTTAATTTCAGGGACTATTTTTTCCGTTAAAAGTTTTTTTAGTCCTGGGCTAATCCTTGCACTACCTGACCCAAAGCTAAAGTCTCCACTTATTTCAAGAGTAACGCCCTTTGCGCTAGTAGTTACCTCAACAGGAGGATCTCCTTTGGTGTTTTTCATTTCCGCTTCAATCTTCTCTACCATTTCATCCAAAGATGCCTTTACTTCCGATAGCTTTGTAGCTTTTTTTTCAAATTCCCCTTCTAATTCTGCTGCACCTTCCTTTTTAATTTTACTACCTANAGATTTACCTGTAGAATTAGCCATCTCCATAATTTTTACTGGATCCATTGTTGANAATGCAGCTAAAAGAACAAAAAAGGCAAAAAGTAATGTCATCATATCTGCAAATGTACCAAACCATCCAGGCAAACCTTCATCAACAAGACCCATCCCTTTTACGATNCCAGCTTTAAAAGCCTTTTTTTCTCCAGATGTTTTAGCCATTAATTATTATTCNCCCTCTTTTTTCCATTCGGCAGGCGGTATGAATGAATTGAGTTTTTCTCTAACAATCAGAGGGTGTTTTTTCTGATGTATCAAGCGAGCGGCTTCNACCATTAAAGATTGAAGTGTTGTGTTTGTTGTAATTCTAACATTTATTTTATCTGCCATTGGGAGGAAAAATAAGTTTGCAAACACTGCACCATAAAATGTTGTGATTAAGGCAGCCGACATACCTGGNCCTAATGAATCAGCTCCGCCTTCTCCTCCAAANCCTGATAGCATAATAACTAAACCAATCAACGTTCCNACCATCCCCCATGCTGGAGACATAACACCCATAGATTTAAAAAGGGATGCTTGTGTTTTTTCACGGATTTCTCTGTATTCAATTCTGGTNTCCAATATTTCTGTTAATTCATCTAATGAATATCCATCAACTACCATTTGGACACCATCNCGGAAGAAAAAATTTTTGATTGCATCAACGTGCTTTTCCAAATCAGCCGCACCTTTTCTACCAACTTCGGCGGCCTCAACAGCCTCATCAACAACCGATCCTAATTTAATTTCGCCCCCTTTTAGCACTGCGCCCATTGCAGCGCCTAGTTTTAAAACATCCGAAAGAGGGAACGCTACCGATACAGATGCAAGCATTCCTCCAAAAACGATTGCAAAACTAGCTGGCGATACAAAACCTGCTGTGCTAGCACCAGCTTCTGCTGCTGCAAGAAAAATACTGCCTCCGATCGCACCAAGACCAACAACAATACCTATTAGGGTTGCAATATCCATACCTATTTACTCCCTTACAAAACTTGTAGTCTTTAACCTGTTTTCATGTAGCGCTTTTAATATATTACGCACATCATCATATTCAGGATCCATTCTCAAAGCAAGATTCCAATTAATTGTCGCCCTCTGAACATCCCCAAGCTTATAGTATATTGATCCTCGCCTAGCATAGGCAAGAGCAAGATTTGGGTTTAAATCCAAAGCCGTTTCAACTTCTTGTAACGATGCTCTGTAATCACCTCCATAAAAATATCTCAATGATCTTGAAAGATGTCGCATTGCTTCATTCATATTTTTTTCACCCACATTATTCGAAAGCTTTAAGGAGGCAAGCGAATCTTCAAGAAAGTTTGATTTTTGCTCCATTGCAGATAATCGAACCATTAAATTTCTCATTTCGTTGTTTACCATTACCACAGAATCACGAAGAGAGCTAACAACATAATTTGCCATAGCTAAAGTTGAATCAAATTGATCAGAAAACTCATCATCAAAAATAGGCATTTCACCANCTGCTATTGGAGGGGTTGGTCCTGACATATCCCCGAGAACCCTTCTAGCTCTTCTTGGAACCGCCATGTCAAAACCAATAGTTAAAGCTGGGTGCCCAGGCCAATAACGAAGCTTCCAGCTGGGCAATTTATCTATGTGGGTGAACCCAATGTTTAGGCGATAATCCGAGGTAAGGGGGATGCGGAGTCCCACATTGATTCCTATACCATCAAATTCACCCACAAAATCCAAACCACCCCATTTGTTAAAAAAAGGAGTGTTTAAATGAAACCCTGCAAATACACCTGCAGGCGTTCCTGTTGAATCAGTAGTTGGCAGCGAATCTTGTGCGCCAAAACCACCAGTCCCAAATCCTAAAAATGTTTGTAAGTTATACGATCCCAAAGACTTTGCACTACTAACAACAGTAAAAAAAGATAATTGTTTAGGAGATAAACTTAAACCGCTTTCACTTTCAGAGTTTTTAAATACAATATCTTGCAAACCAACTGACACACTAATGTCATTATAAGTATATACTCTCTGCTGTAGATGAAAACCAAATTCAACGGGTGGCGTATATGTTGATACGTCTAAATTAGCAAGATTCGTTGTGTCGGCAGTCTGGACCGAAGAAAATCCAACAGAAAAGTTTTTACCAACTTCCATATCAAAGAATATGCCTGCAGTACTATTAAAAGGACTAAGATTATGAAACTCAGTACCGAAACCTGTTCTAAATAAATAGGGGGATCTGCCAACAGTGCTAAATGGTATTTTCATCATAATCCCTGGGCGAGTATACGCAACACGTGTTGCGCCAAAAGTTGTATCAAGCGCCATTAATAAAAAAATAATAAGTGGAAACAATCTCTTGCTCATTGATACATCTCTGCACGTTTAATTTCCATCCGAGCAAGTTTTACATATTCACTATCTGGGAAATTATTTACTAATTCATTAAAAACAATTAAAGACTGATCTGCTTCTCCTCGTTTACGATGTAATAAACCTTTTTTAATCAACGCATCATCAATGTGATCTGAACTATGATTTTGTAGGACTTTATCAAGACAAATCATTGCATTATCAATATCCCCAATTTGTTGATAAGAATCTGCCATCCAGTACACAACATTATCTGAAATATTTTTATCAGCACTTGTTAAAGATAAATTTGAAAAATATTTTATTGCTAATTTAAACTTGTTTTGTTGGTAAGCAAAAACTCCTGACATGTAATCGTTCATATTCAGCTCATTGATTACTTTTTCTGGTTTCTTAACAATTTTTGCATTCAAAGAAGTAACAATTGATTCCTCTTTCTCTTTTGACTCTTCGAAAGATAAAACTGGTTTGTCTGTATGAGTGTTAGCCATTTCATTTGCAATATTTGAACTATTGTTAAGATCGGTTATCATGGTTTTTAACAACTGATTTTCATGCTGTAAATCATGTAGTTTTTCTTGAAAAGAAACTTCTAATTTCTCAATTCGACTATTTATTCTTTCTAAGCTGGCTAACATTTCTGATGAAGCTGCCATATAAATTGAACCACTTTTAACTTTTTTAATCTGAAAATTTATTTCTTCAGATGGAGCTTCAACCACCCTATTATATTTTTCATCACCGGTAGTTGGTTCAATTACTATTCCTAAATCAAGAAAAAATACTTCTGATATTGTAGCATTTGATTGCGCAGAAATAGTGCTGAATAAACCAATCAATAATGAAAAAAATGTTAGTCTGTAATTATAATACACTTTTATTCGTATTCCTCCCAGTCAATAACATAAGAATAGCCAATAAATGATCCAAATGCATGAGGAACATATAACTCAAAAGCTCCTATAGATCCAGGAAGAAGAGTTGCATCAGTTGTAATACCAGAATCAAAGGTGTGGTAGGTGCCTCTAGCAAAAGTTGTTAAAGTTTTTGTTTCTCCACTCCAATTTTTACGAAAAAC
>NZXJ01000084.1 GCA_002701945.1 Fidelibacterota bacterium | reverse complement strand
TTCAAGAGTTTGAATATCTGAAAGGAGTAGTTCAGTTTCAATGATTTCTACATCATTAATAGGATTAACGCTTCCTGATACATGAGTTATTTTATCATCTTTAAAACAACGTACTACATGAATGATTGTATTAACTTGCCGAATTTGTCCTAAAAATTGATTACCTAAGCCCTCTCCTTTACTGGCCCCCTCTACCAGCCCTGCTATATCAGTGAATTCAACAGTTGAGTATGTAACAGTGTTAGGATTATATATTTCNTTTAAAAAGTTTAATCTNTTNTCNGGNAGCTTAACAACCCCAACATGAGGATCAATTGTNCAAAATGGATAGTTTTCNGTTGGGACATTTGAAGAAGTNAAAGCATTAAATAATGTAGATTTTCCAACATTTGGTAGACCAATTATTCCNCANCGTAATGACATTAAATTATTTTATGTAACAATAATTAAAAGGGATCTACAGATGGGTCCATCCCAGTATCCCAAACTAGNTTTTCGAATAACCCNACTTGTAGATCTTTAGCAAAATATATTTCTTTATTATTTACAGATAGNGTAGCATTGCCCCATGCCATATAAGTTGGTTTTTTAATAAACTTTCTAATATGAATTGTATAGGTAATNATATCATGATATGGCCGGACTTGGCCTTTAAACTTCAGATCTTTTACCCCAAGAGCTCTTCCCTTGCCTTTTCCNCCTGCCCAAGATAGAAAAAATCCAATCAGCTGCCAAAATCCATCTAAACCAAGACATCCAGGCATTACAGGGTCATTTTTGAAGTGACATTCAAAAAACCAATTATTATCAGATATATCCATTTCAGCTTTTATATANCCTTTTTCATAATCACCGCCTANTTCTGAAATTTCTATTATACGATCTATCATCAACATTGGAGGTAGGGGCAGCTTACCTATACTTTTATCTCTGAATTGACCCTTTGCAATTTCTAACAGATCTTTTTTGCTAAATGACGACTTACGACTCATAGTTTATATTTATATTAGTTAGAATTTATATAAGAAACTTAACTTCCATATTACTCTTTTATAAATTATAGATAACTAAAATGGAGNAATTATGACTGAATGGGTTTTGATATTAGGTTGTTCAACGGGGCACGGGGGTGCGACAGCTGAACGATTAGCGAANGATGGTTATGGAATTATAGGATTTCACTTAGACCGCGGTGAGATTAAAAAAGAAGCTGAACTATTAAAAAATAAAATATCAAATATNAATAATGGAAAAGTTCATTTTTGGAATATAAATGCAGCTTCTATAGAAGTAATGGATGAGTATATACCAAAAATAAGNGAGATAACAGATGGGCAACCAGTAAAACTACTNCTNCATTCCATCGCTTTTGGAACTACAACAAACTTTTTTTCTGATAAACCNGTAACACAAAAACAAATGGATATGACGGTTCATGTAATGGGAAATTCATTATTGTACTGGACTCAAAAATTATTCAATGAAAATTTACTAGGTGAAGGATCGCGAATTTTAGGATTAACAAGTGAAGGTAATTATCTAGCAATGGATGGATATGGGCCTGTAAGCGTAGCGAAAGTAGCTATGGAAGCAATAATAAGACAAATAGGCTGGGAGCTTGGGAGATATGGTATAACGGCAAACTCTTTGCAAGCTGGAATTACCCCAACAAGGGCGCTAACAAAAATCACAGATCAATGGGAAGATTGGGTTGAAAAAACTAAGAAACGTAATCCAATGAAAAGGACTACAACCCCAGGCGATATTGCAAATACAATTTCATTATTAATGAGGACTGAAGCTGATTTTATAAATTGTTCTATTATTTATTGCGATGGTGGAGAACATCGCTCAGGGACATTTTAAAAAAGTATAAATCTAAATTATAGTTTTAAGAAGGCCCTGAGGAGTTATTTAACCTAATTTGCCTCTTAATCATGTCAACGAGTTGATGTGAATCATTGCTTGGTTGTAATTGGAAGCTTGACTCTGCCGCATCTAATGCAAATTCCCACCACCCTTTTTTAGTATACATTAGAGCTAAATGATAATGCGCTTCCGATAAATTATTGTATTCTTGTCTACTAAGAGCTTGAGTAGTCTGCGGGTATAGACGAATAACTTCACGGTATTCTGATATAGCTTCATCGTAAAGCCCTTTTGAATTATACCATTTTGCTAATTCTAGATGTCTATCAGGATCATCATTCGCACAACTGTAAAGGGTCAGCGAAATGACCGAGGCAAAGATGATTTGGTATGATTTAAGCCTAAACATTAGTGTTTGACTACCGTGTAATTTGAGTTCTGAATTATTCGAAAAGCAAGTAAAAATATATTATCTAGCATTATAAGATATTATTTGTTTTTTATCTTGATTGCTTGGGTCATCTACAAAAAAGATCATAATAAATATTCCAATTATTAAAAAAGCACCAATAACTATCAAAATAATATCCATATCAATTAATTCACTAACACCTCCTACAATAGTAATAGCTAAAAATGTAAATGGCGCTAAAACTGTATCTGTTAATGCCATATATATTTTGTTATCCCCTCCATCAGCAAATTTATAAATTAAATTCATGGCAGATGGCATAAAGGCACCTAAACCAAGACCAAGAAATAAGAAAACTATATATACATGAACCATATTTTTTGATAATAAAGCTATCAAAAGAGCCATTAAATATGCCATAAATGAAAATAAGATTGAAATTTTATGACCATATGAGTCTCCTAGCCAACCAGAAAACAAGCTTCCTATACCCGATGCAAAAACATTTAAAATAACAAAAACACCAGCTTCACCTATATCAAAACCAAACTTATTTTGTGAATAAATTGCATACAGACTTATTGCCGGATAATTTGCTGTAAGAAATATTCTTGATATAAGATAATTACGAAAATTATAATTTTTATTTATTATTTCTTTTGTCTCAATCATAAAATCATTAATAGACCTGTTTTTACTTATTTCTTTATTTGTTTTGATATTATACCATTTAAATAAAATTGTTCCGATTAGAATACAATTAAAAAAAATTAAAAATCCCCACCCAAAATTTTGAGGAAAAGGGACATTGCTGTTTAGTAAATATCGTACAGCAAAACCTCCAAAAAAACCACCAACACTATTCCAGGCAAATGAAATTCCCAGGTATTTACCGCGGTTAGAACTTGAAAATGTGTGATTTAGAAAATCTGTCCATATAGGAATTATAATACCAATACCAACTCCATAAAGAATAAAACATATATAATACAGCATCCAAACATTTGGACCAGTTGGAGCAAAAAAGGCAAAAATAAACCCAGCAATAAATATAGGCGGCATAGCAAAAATATGGACCCTAATTACAGCACGTTTTATATCTTTAATATTTCGACCAACTACTGCTGTGAATAATTGTGGAAATGCAACTAAAATTGACCATAAACCGGCAATAGATAAGCAAATTCCTTGAGGCGCTCCAAGCTGTTTTAGAAATAAAGGGATAATTGCATAAACTGTGTGAAAGGAAAGCCCTAAGCCCCAAAAGAACTCATGCGCACAGTTTAGTAAAAGATTATGTTTATCATGTTTGTTTTTAATTTTATTCACACACTCTTTTTTTCATCTCTTGATAATAATATAATTGAATATAATAATAAGATCGCTCCTATGATTTGAGCTGTTTCAAGAGTTTTTGATCTATAAAACCAATCTATGAACATAGCAGATAATGGCCAGAATAATTCATAAAGTGTAGTATGGGATGCTGGTATTTTTTTTAATCCATAATAATATATAAACAATGCAACAGATCCTGTAGATATACTTATAATAAATATAGATAACCATTGGGATTTTGTTAATTCAGTAATTATATGTAAATCATATGAGCCAGCAATTATAAATAGACATACGATAGATGTTATAATTAGTCTAAGTGATGTAACTATTTGAAATGATAATTTTTTTAAAGCATGCTTTCCTAATACCGTAGAGCTTCCCCAGCTAAATGCTGCAAGTAAAGCAAATAATGAGGCAATTATCGTTTTATCTTCCCATTCGGCTATTGGTTGTAATCCAAAAGTAACTAAAAAGCTTCCAATAATTGCGATAGTAGCTAATAATAAAAACTTTTTTGAGAGTTTTTCTTTTAAAATTACTGAAGCCAAACTAATTGCAAATAGAGGTTGAAGCTTCTGTAATAATACAACAACTGATAAATTTATGTAATTTACATAGCTAAGTGCGCTAGTATAAAAAAAGGTCCCTAAGATACCTCCACATATACTTATCCAAAAGACTGATACCCATGTTCGTTGATTTATATTATTTATTTCTTTTCTAGCTTTAAAAATAAATGGAATAAATAAAACCGCACCAAAAATATGCTCTATTGCAACTATTATTAATGATGGAACATTATAGAGCGACTGTCTTAAAAATCCATCAAAGCTCCATAAAATTGCTGCAGTAATAATAGCAAGTTGTGGTAAATAATTTCTCAAAAAAGTATTTTAATTATATTATTATTCGTTTAAGCAGACCCACCAAAACTAGCAATCTGAGAAAGTTCAACTCCAAAAGAATTAGCAGCAGTTTGCCACATTAATGATTCGTCAGTATTAAATACAAAATCACTTGAAGCAGATTGCATTAACCAATCTCCATTTTCAATCTCTTTCTCTAATTGACCGGAAGTCCACCCAGAATGGCCTAGAATGAGTTTATATTGTACTGGGCCATTGTCATCATTTATATCTTTTAATATTTTATTATTACTTGTTATAGAAAATTGATCTGAAATTTTTATNCTGTTTTTGATATTATAAGAACTATTATGTAATAATATCCCTCTTTCAATTAATACAGGGCCCCCAAAGTATAATTTTTGAGATGTTTTNAGTAATTNATCATTTTTATTATCAAAATTATTAAACAGAATTTTTAATTGAGACTTTTTAAATGGTTTGTTTATAATTAATCCTAAAGCTCCATCTTTACTATGNTCACAAATAAGTACAATACTTTCATTAAAGTAAGGATCTTTTAAATGTGGCATAGATATTAGNATATGGTTTTCTAGTGTNCCCATGTTGAAATGTGTTTCATTTATTTATACTGTATCCATTTTTTAATTTTAAATATAGCTAATCTAAATTTGAAGATATAATTAATTAGTATATATTCNTGGTCTGTCTGGAATTATATAAAACCATAATTATTATTAAAAACTTAATATATTGAATCAATCTACAAACTCTATAATAATCAAAGGTGCCCGCCAGCATAATTTGAAAAATATAAATCTAGATATCCCGCGAGATCAGTTTGTAGTTATTACTGGTTTATCAGGGTCGGGNAAATCTTCAATTGCGTTTGATACTATATATGCGGAAGGGCAAAGAAGGTATGTTGAATCTCTTTCTTCTTATGCAAGGCAATTTNTAGGTTTAATGGAAAAACCTGATCTTGACTATATTGAAGGTCTTTCGCCTGCAATTTCCATTGAACAAAAATCTGCAGCACGCAANCCAAGGTCAACTGTTGGAACAGTTACTGAAATTCATGATTATTTACGTTTGTTNTNTGCGAATATCGGGAAACCCCATTGTTGGATATGTAATAAGCCGATACAAAAACAGACCGTGCAGCAAATAGTAGATACAGTTTGTAATTTAAATAAAAATTCTAAGATATATATATTAGCGCCAATTATNAGAGGGAAAAAAGGGCAACATAAAGGCATATTTTCTGATATTAGAAGAGAAGGGTTTTTACGTGTCAGAGTAGATGGAAAAATTTTCCACGTTGAAGACAGAATTAATCTTAATAAGAATGTTTTGCACCATATTGAAGTCNTTGTTGATAGGNTAATTCTTGATGGAGAATATCAAGAAAGATTGACAGAATCAGTTGAACTTGCTCTTAAGGTAGGNTCTGGTTCATTAATAATGCATGATCTAAATAAAAAGAAAGATCATTTATTTAGTGAACATTTTGGATGNACAGAGCATCCAGAAGCNTCACTTGATGAATTGTCTCCACGAATGTTTTCATTTAACTCACCATACGGAGCTTGTCAAAAATGTGATGGANTAGGNAGTCAAATGAATATAGANCCAAACTTACTAGTCCCAGATAAATCAAAATCTCTTATTCAAGGAGCAATTGTTCCNCTAGGGGAACANCCAAGAGGAAANTGGTATGGTGAAATTTTGAAAAGCTTAGCAAAGCATTATAATTTTAATTTTACTACACCTTGGGTTAAAATAGATCCAAAAATTCGAAAAATTTTATTATATGGNACTGGAAAAGATACCTTAAAAATGGAATATTCCTCAAAAAGATGGTCAGGTACTTATACAGGGGGATGGGAAGGTGCTATTTTAAATTTGGAACGAAGATATAATCAAACAAAATCGTCTCATATTCGTCAATGGATCGAGCAATTTATGAGTATGCGACCTTGCCCAGAATGTGAGGGGGTTAGAATAAGAAAAGAAAGTAGGGCTGTAAAAATATCGGGGGATAACATTGGAGATATTTCAGCAATGACAATTAAACAATGTGGTAAATATTTTAAATTGCTAAAGTTGAANAAAACAGATTCAAAAATTGCTGAGCAAATACTAAAAGAAATAAATAGCAGATTGGGGTTTTTAATTGATGTAGGCTTAGAATATTTAACACTTTCAAGATCCGCAGTAACGCTTTCTGGGGGCGAAGCTCAACGCATAAGATTAGCAACTCAAATTGGATCACAGCTTATGGGCGTTTTATATATTTTAGATGAACCCTCTATAGGCTTGCATCCACGCGATAATAATAGATTATTATCAACATTAAAAAAACTAAGAGATATTGGAAACTCAGTAATAGTAGTAGAACATGATAGAGAAACCATGGAGGAATCGGATCATATTATTGATATTGGNCCTGGGGCAGGAGAGCATGGAGGTGAAATAGTGTATTCAGGATCACCCAAAGAAATATTAAAATCACCGAAATCTCTAACAGGGAAATACTTATCAGGGAAAGAAAGCATACCTGTGCCAAGTAAAAGGAGAATAGGAAGTTCATATTTTCTATCAATTAAAGGGGCAGCAGGCAATAATTTAAAAAATATAAATGTTGATTTACCCCTTGGAAAGTTAATAGTAGTAACAGGCGTATCTGGAAGTGGTAAAAGTACATTAATCAATGAAACACTTTTTCCTGCAGTATCAAAAGAGTTATATGGGTCTCGTCAATTCCCTTTATATCATGAATCAATTCAAGGTTTAGAATTTCTTGATAAAATAATTAACATTGATCAAAAGCCAATTGGTCGCACTCCAAGATCAAACCCTGCAACATATACAGGAGTATTTGTTTTCATAAGAGAATTATTTACTCAACTTCCTGAATCAAAAATTCGAGGTTATAAACCTGGTCGTTTCTCATTCAATGTTAAAGGCGGCAGATGTGAATCATGTGAGGGAGATGGTATAATAAAAATTGAAATGAATTTTCTTCCTGATGTATATGTTACTTGTGAAGTATGTAAAGGAGCAAGATATAATAGAGAAACTTTACAAATAAAATATAAAGGTAAAAATATAGATAATATTTTAAAAATGTCTGTTGAAGAAGCGCTAATATTCTTTGATAATATTCCATCTGTAAAGAAAAAATTATCAACCCTTAATGAAGTCGGGTTAGGATATATAAAGCTTGGGCAACAAGCGACCACTTTATCTGGCGGGGAGGCGCAGAGAGTAAAGCTTGCAACTGAACTATCAAAAATATCAAAAGGCCGCACATTATATATTCTAGATGAACCAACGACAGGTCTGCATTTTGAAGATATAAAAATGTTAATGAATGTAATTCATAAACTAGTGGATAGGCAAAATACAGTAATAGTAATTGAACATAACTTAGATGTAATTAAAAGCGCAGATTGGATAATTGATTTAGGCCCTGAAGGAGGAATAGAAGGAGGGCAAGTTATTGCAAAAGGAACCCCTGAAAAAGTATCAAAATTTAAACGATCCTATACAGGAAAATTTTTAGATAAAGTCTTATAATCTATTATCATTGAATTAATTTACTAACTTGAAGACCCCCCATTGCATTTATTATCTTTAGTAGCTGTATATGATAACATTTTATCTATTTCCTATAAATATTAATGACTGATACTCACATAACAGACCCATCTATCATTGAAGATGACATAACTATTGAAAAGACCCTCCGGCCTTCACATTTTGATGATTTTGTTGGGCAAAATGATGTTGTGGATAATTTGAAATTATATATTGATGCAGCAAATAAACGAGACGAAGCTCTAGATCATGTATTATTATTTGGACCCCCAGGGTTAGGAAAAACAACCTTGGCCAACATTATATCAAAAGAGCTAAATGTTAATCTTAAACAGTCCTCAGGTCCTGTCGTTGATAAGGCTGGAGACCTTGCTGGTATGTTAACCAACGTTGCCAGGAAAGATGTTTTTTTTATTGATGAAATTCATAGATTAAATAGTGTGGTAGAAGAATATCTATATTCAGCTATGGAGGATTATCAATTAGAGATTATGATTGATTCTGGTCCTAGCGCACGTAGTGTTCAATTAAACATAGAAAGGTTCACACTTATTGGCGCCACAACTAGATTAGGAAATTTAACTTCTCCATTAAGAGATCGCTTTGGTGTTATCTTACGTGTAAATTATTACACCCCGAAAGATTTGTTTAAAATTATAAATAGATCTGCTCAAATTTTAGATGTTATCATTGATGAGGATGGGGCTAAAGAACTTGCAAAACGTTCAAGGGGGACACCAAGAATAGCAAATCGTATTTTAAGAAGAACCAGAGATTATGCTGATGTTAAATCAAATGGCAAGATCAACAAGGATATTGCCCAAGAATCTTTGAAATCTTTAGGCATTGATAATTATGGCCTTGATGATATGGATCGTCAAATATTAACTGTCTTAATAGATAATTTTAATGGTGGCCCAGTAGGGGTTGGTTCGTTAGCTGTGGCTATAAGTGAAGACCCAACAACCATCGAAGATGTTTATGAGCCTTTTTTAATAAAAGAAGGATTTATTCAGAGGACAGCCCGAGGACGTATTGCGCAAAAAAAAGCTTATAAAATTTTAGGTAAGAATTTTAATTCAAATAAACAAACAGGATTATTCTAATGATACAAAAAAAGAAAAAATATAAACTAGCAGATTTTGATTATGCACTTCCAAAAAAATATATTGCTCAATATCCGGCAAAGAAACGCGATGGGTCAAAATTAATGGTCATTCATAGAGATACTGGGGAAATAGAGCATAAGAAATTTTCAAACCTGCCAGATTACTTCAGAAAAAATGATTTATTTATGTTGAATAATACAAAGGTTTTTCCTGCAAGATTATTTGCAAATAAAGACAGAACTGAGGCGAAAGTAGAAGTGTTTCTCCTGCGTGAATTAGAGAATGATCTTTGGGAGGTAATGGTNAAGCCTGCAAGAAAAGTTAGAATTGGCAATAAGCTTATGTTTGCTAAAGATGTATATTGTGATGTTATTGATAATACTATTTCTGGGGGCAGAGTTGTAAGGTTTGAATATGANNGTGAAGATATATATAGCATTATTGATCGCATTGGTCTTTCACCTTTACCGCCTTATATAAATAGAAATGCTGTTCCCTCTGATAAAATAAGATATCAAACAGTTTATGCGGATCGTAGAGGAGCAGTTGCAGCTCCAACTGCAGGGCTCCATTTTACTGATGNAGTAATNAAAAAACTTAAGCAAAAACAAATAAAAACAGAGTTTACTACCCTTCATATAGGGTTGGGNACTTTTAGGCCTGTGCAAGTTGAAGATCTTAATCGTCACCAAATGGATTCAGAATATTTTGAATTATCACCAGCNACAGCGTTAGTTATTAATGAAACGAAAAAAAAGAGAAGAAAAGTAGTTGCCGTTGGTACTTCGACAGTTCGTTCATTAGAAACTGTAGTTGTTTCAGGTTTTCAAGTAACTCCAAAAAGAGGGTGGACAGATAAATTTATATATCCNCCTTATGATTTTAAAATGGTAGATGCATTAATTACAAACTTTCATCAGCCTAAAAGTACATTNCTTATGATGGTATCNGCGTTTGCGACAAGAAAATTAATTATGNNAGCATATAGTGAAGCGAAAAAGAAAAAATATCGCTTTTTAAGTTATGGTGATGCCATGCTTATACTTTGATTAATGGTAAAATCATTATTGAATGTTGGAGCAGTACTTCCTGCNGCAGGNGTTGGGGATAGGTTTGGTGAAAAAAAACAGCTTAAACATTTAGCGAATAAGCCACTTTTTATTTATGCATTAGATGTTTTCGTAAAATGTAAAGAAATTGCTGAGNTAGTTGTTGTCGCAAATCAAAATGACATTGAATATATATTGAAGGAAGTTGAGCCGTTTAAACATAAAAAACCTATTAAAGTTATAGCGGGAGGAGAAAGAAGACAGGACTCCGTTATGAAAGGGTGTTTGGCGTTGTCAAAATCTGTAGAGTTAGTAACCATTCATGATATAGTTAGACCTTTTGTTACAAATGATCTAATATTATCAACTATATCAGGCGCTGAAAATAGTGATGGATGTATTGCAGCTCTACCATCAAATGATACAATAAAAGAAGTAAACAATTTTAATATTGTACGTACTATTGATCGAGATAAAATATGGTTAGCACAAACTCCTCAAACATTTAAAAAGAAGATTCTTATAGAAGCGATGAGTAGTAATGACGCNACAGATGAAGCTTCAATGGTTGAAGCTGCTGGAGGTATGGTTTCAGTAACTAANGGGTCTATCATGAATTTTAAAATCACTACAATTGATGATTGGAGCTTGGCAGAAAAGATAATTTATGGTTAAATCAGGAATAGGATATGATGTACATCCACTTAANAAAGGTGAGAATCTAATTTTAGGAGGAGTGAAAATATCTAGCTCAATAGGAGTGGTTGCTTATTCTGATGGNGATGTATTGTTGCATGCAATGGTGGATGCATTNTTAGGTGCGGCTTCATTAGGAGATTTAGGNAAATACTTTCCTAGCTCTGATAAAAAATGGAAAGATAAGGATAGCTTNTTCTTCTTACANCAAGCATCAGAACATTTATATAAAATAGGATATAATATCGATCACATAGATAGTACAATTATATTGGAAAAACCTAAAATATCAAATAAAATATCTGAAATGATTGATAATATTAGCAATGTGATTAATGCTGATAAATCTTCAATTTCAATAAAGTCTACAACAACTGATGGTCTTGGCTTTATTGGAAAAAATGAGGGAATTGGAGCATTGGCTATTGCTACTATATCAAAGTAATCTTTGAAATCTTTAACCCTTAATTCCTACGCAAAAATAAATATTGGTTTAAAAATAATTAACCAAAGGAATGATAATTATCATAATATAGAGACAGTTTTTCAGGAATTACGATTCCATGACATAATTACATTAACA
>NZXJ01000008.1 GCA_002701945.1 Fidelibacterota bacterium | reverse complement strand
ATAGATAAAATTACTATCAGTACATTTCATAGCTTTTGTAATGGATTAGTTCGAGAACGGAATCTTAGTTCTAATGCTGACAAAATTCTTTGGCAACAAGATGATATTATATACTTTTTTATTAATCATTTTGATAAACTAAAATTCATTACTTCCACTACTTTCCTCATGAGTCCTTACGCAGCTATCACAAAATCTTTTATACCATTTATTAATCGTGTGCGCGATGAACTTCTAACGCCAGATCAGCTAAATGATCTGTATAATTCAACAAATATTTGCGAGGAAAATTTCCATGAAATTTTTCCAAATATGCATAAGGAATATGATTACGATGACTGTATGAATCAACTTTCTGATTTAATCAAGGTTTTCGACTATTTTCAGAAAGAAAAAAATAAGTTAGGAGTTGTTGATTATGGCGATATGATTCTTGATTGCTGGAATATGCTTAATTCTAATTCTACCGTATTAAATAAGATCAGAAAAAAGTATAAACACATTTTTATTGATGAGTATCAAGATAATAACTATGCACTAAACAAAATAATCAATTTTATAGCAGGCGAAAAACCAAGTATAACTGTCGTTGGAGATGANGACCAATGTATTTATAGTTTTCGGGGAGCTAATTATTANAATATTAAAGATTTTGAAAAAAGATATTCTTCTTCCTCTAATTATAAAATGGTAAAACTTGTTGAAAACTATCGCTCATCTAGTGAGATACTTNACTTAGCAAATGCATCAATAGGNNAGAATACGCATAGAGAAAAAAAATNGCTTATTAGACCGAAAGANCTTCCAAAAACTGGACCAACTCCTAAATGGTATATTTCTGAATCTAAAGAAAGCATGGATCNTATTCCTCAAATAATACATGATATGGTAGAAACAAATAATCGTGTATTTGGAGATATAGCTATTATATGTAGATCATGGGGACATATAAAAATCCTTGCTTCCGTTTTACAAAAGTCAGCAATACCAGTAGATATTCATATTGAGAAGTTTTTCAATGTGCCTATTGTAAAAGATGTATTGTCTTGGGGTCATTTAGTTATTTCTGATGAAAAATCTGAAGCAGCTTTATTTCGAATTTTAAAAGAAAGAATGGGATATGAATGGACATCAAAATTCTATTGTGAATTTAATCAATCATCTATCCATGAGCGATTAGAAGCATTAGATAAATTATCAAAAGAATTTCCAGGTGTTGCATGGGTCTTATCAACAAGAGAAAAAATCTTAACNTCTTATAAAAAGAAACAAANTCCTGATGAAATAGTTTGGGATATTTTAAAGCATTTAAAAGATAATGATGAAATACAATATTTGCGGAAGTATTATCGATATAAACAACGTCTAAACTTGGCAAATATGGCAAAATTAATGTTAATTGCTGAAAGATTTAATGCAATAGAAGAAGATCCCACCTTAAAAAGCTGGCTTCAATATATGAACATCCTACAAAGAAATATGAATATTGAAGCGGCCCAACCAGAAGAATATAATAAAAATNCTGCAGTTCAAATCTTAACAGTACATCAGTCGAAAGGGTCAGAATTTCCAATAGTAATTATCCCTTTTTTAAGATCTGGAAGCTTTCCTATTCGTCTTAATAAACCAAAAATTATAAATGAGCTACCTATATCATGGAAACATTGGTTTGAGGAAAATCCTATATCTGCAGAAGAATTNCATATTCAAGAGGAACGGAGAATTTTTCATGTGGCATGTACAAGGGCCAAGGATGAGCTGTATTTATTTGGTCCATCCAAAGCTCAATCTATTTTTACAAAAGAATTAGAAAACTTAGAACCAAAAATAATGGAGAGTTCTATTATGAAAAAGAATGATGAAGCTGTAATGCAGCCTGAATTAAATATAGAAAAACAACGACTACTTGTTGATCTTAGTCACGAAATAGCTGCTAATCATTATGATAATGCTAGTGAAATTTTATCAAAAATGAAAAATTTAAATGAGAGCCCATCAATAGAAGAATCAAATAAATTAGACTCAAGATATCTATTAAAATTGTCAGCAAGCAGTATTAATGATTATGAAAGTTGTCCCTATAAATATCGTCTTAAACATATTGATAAAGTTCCTGAGAGAAAAACNCGTGCTACAATGGAATTTGGAATAATTATCCATAACGTATTAGATGAATTTCATGGAAAGGCTAACCAAAGTCTTCAAATAATGATGGATTTATTAGATAAACATTGGAGAAAAGATGCATTTGAATATTTATTACGGGAAGAAGAGTTCAAAAAACAAGCTGTGGAACTAGTCGAAGCATATTTTAATTATAATAAACAACACCCTTCTACGGTTGTTGCTCGGGAAAAAATATTCAACTTCACTATTGATGACTTGCAAGTGGTAATATCGGGTAAAATAGACCGTATTGATCAAGAAGGTAATTCTTTATCTGTTGTTGATTATAAGACTAGTAAAAATAAAGTAAAGGCAAAAGGCAATCTCCAACTTGCTCTCTATACGGAAGCACTAAAAAGAGATGCAGTTGAAGATGTAAAAGGTAAGCCTGGCACTACAATTCTTCATTTTTTACGTCATTATGAAGATCCTATTGAAAGTTATACGTTTACATCAGACGACCTAAGCAAAGAATTAGAAAAAGTTTCTAAAGTAGCCGAAGGAATAAGAAAAAATGAATTCCCAACTAAGCCTGGAGACTTTAATTGTCAACATTGTGACTATAGATATTTCTTATGCCCGGCCTGGGAAGAAGATTAGGGTTACATTATTATGCAGTACTAACTAAGATAGCACCAGATAATGCACAACAAACGGCAAACCACTTTCTTTTATTCATTTCCTCTTTCAAAAATAAAGCAGCCATTAAAATAATAAGAATTGTTGATAATTGATTATAAATAGCTGCACGACCTGCTAAAGTATATTTATATCCTGCAAGCCAAAAAATTACGGAAAGAAATGTCCCAACAAAAGCACCTAAGACTAAAGGCATATGACTAAATCCTTTTTTATATGTCTTTATCAAATCTTTACCACCTTCTGTATAATATAGAAATATGATTCCTAAAAGTGTTCCAATCCCAAATCGAATCAAAGCAATTGGAACCACTGGATGTATTGCCATTACGGGTTTAATCATCAATACCGAAAATGCAGTAAGCACCTGCGCAATAAGTCCAAATATTATTCCCTGAGTTATNTCTTTTCTACTTTTATTTTTTGGTATCTCAACAGTTGCTATAANAATACCACTTATTACCAAAATTCCACCAAAATACCCTCGAATAGCAATGACCTCCCCAAACATAAGATATGATAGAATAAAAATTGAAAGCGAAAATGTTGTACCAACAATAGCATTCAACCCAGCTCCAAGATTTCGCAATGCTGATAAATAAAAATAATCTCCAATTGCGACTCCTAGAACTGCNCTAATTGTAAGAATTTTCATTTCATCATATGTAAAAACTGGAAATCTATTTCCTTGAATAATTAGGAATAAAATAAAAAAAATAACACCTATAGTATTTTTAATAACATTTATATGCATGCTCCCAAGTATTCGCCCTGACAATTGGAACAATATTACTGCTGTTGCCCAACAAAAAGACGTTAGGATAGCATATAAATCTCCTGTATTTAATTGAAATTCCAAGGCTTCTATGTTAGATGAAATTATTGTTTAATAATCTGAAAATCGACCACACCATTAAATTGTGTTCCTACAACATTGATTTTCTCTGGATAGCTAAAAGGATCTCCTGACATGGTATCAATTCGAGAGTAGACACTATTTCCTAATACTAAATACCAATATAATGTTGAGTCTAAACTATTTTTCAAAAAGATAGATGTGGTATCATTTCCTGAAAATTCATTAATAATTAATGTTGTTGATAAAANAGAATTGGAATCTAAAATAAATGAAAGATCATATGATTCATTAAAATCATACTTATCCCCTCTTAGAGAGAANCTAAAAGCATCTGATGTATTAATTATGGAAGGCAAATTATCAATTAATCCATCGTCTGGTTCAGGTGGACCTACGCACCCATAAATTAANAGAANNATAATAGCTATGTATTTATTCATGCTGCATCATTTTCTATTTGATCATTATCATTACTTTTTAATTCTAAATCAATAATCTTTTCCATTGGTTTTTCTAATTGACGAGCTCTTGTGCCACTTAATTCATCAAAATGTTTTTGTATAGTACCTATACTCTTACCAAGTGCATTAAGTTTTTCTACAAATTTTTCCCATTGTTCCTTGAAAGTACTAACCATAGCCTGCATATCTCCTGCNCTTTGNTCCAAGGAAAAATTAGATACTGCCTGACGAATTAAGGATAAAATAGCATACAGTGTTATNGGTGAACAAAGTAGAATTCTTTTTGAGAGAGAAAANTCGATAAGATCTTTATCCTCTTGGTTCAAAAAAGAATAAATACTTTCATTTGGAATAAACATCAGAACATAATCAACAGTTCCTGCTTCTGGATTAATATAATTACGTTTAGCTATTTCCTTAACATGATTGCGTACATCGGAAAGGAAAGCCTTCTTTTCACTTATCTGATCATTTTCATTATCAGCAGCAAGAAAATTCTCATAATGAGTGAGAGGAAACTTTACATCCATATTAATATGACGATCTTTAGGTAGATAAAAGGTAAAGTCCGGTCTACCCTTTCCTTCCTGTGTCTGTTTAGTATAATTAACACCATCAACTAGTCCAATAAAGCTTAATATATCTTCTACCATTCTTTCCCCCCATTGACCTCGTGCCTGTGAACTTGATAATATCTGTCTTAATTGAGAGGTAGTATCGGATAATTCAGTAATACCTTTTCGAGAGGCTTCCATCTGACCTTTCAGTTCAGAAGTTTGTTTGCCAAGACCTTCTAAGTGATTTTTCATCTCTTTTATACTTTGGTCAATGAGCTTTTTCTTTTCATCTAATTGCCCATCAGAAGATTTCAGTAATTCTCCAAACTTACTTTCCGCCATTTTCAGAAATGTTTCTATGTTTTGATCTAAAGCTTGTCTGGANATACTACCAAAGATTTCTTTTAGGCCATCCTCTCCTAAACGAGTAGAATCCAATTCTTTTTGTCGCACAAACCAAACAATTAATGATCCTACAGCAAATCCAATTAGAAAAAGAATGATTCCGCTAATAAAGTCCATTATTAAAAATACGTAAAATTTTTGTTTGCATTAACTATAAGATTAATCCTTATTAAAAAGATTATATTGACCTTCCTAATCCACCATCAACACGAATATTTTGTCCATTAACATAACTTGACTTATNNGATAATAAAAAAACCACTGTATTNGCTATTTCATCAACCTTTCCTTCTCGTTTTGATGGAATTATTGAACGAATTTCATCACTTACATCAAAACTATCAATAAACCCTGGCAATATATTATTCATACGTATACCATCTTTTGCATATTGATCAGCAAATAACTTAACAAAAGCTGAAAGCCCTGCTCGAATTGTTGATGATGTTGGAAATGATACATTAGGATCCTTCGCACTATATGAAGATATATTTACGATTGATCCACCGTTTTTTTTCATAATGGGAACTACTAATCTTGACATTCGAACTACATTTAATAATAATAAATCAAAGGCCTCTTTCCATTCAGAATCAGTTATTTTTAACAAATCACCTTTTGGAGGATGTCCTGTATTATTTACTATAGCATCAATTTGACCATATGAATCCATTGCGAGATCCACAATTTTACTTAGATCATCTTGTTCTGTGACGCTTCCAACCATTCCAACCCCATCCAATTCTTTAGAAAGCTCTAGCACACTATCTGTTCTTGACATTAAAACTAGATTATATTTTTCTTTAGCAAGCGCATGAGCACATGCAGCGCCCATTCCCTTACTCGCAGCGGTTATAATTGCAACTTTATTCAAAAAAGATAGTCATGCCTCAATTAGATCTAATACTAATCTAATTACATTGCCAGAGGCTCCTTCCTTTGGAGTATACGGTTTTTCTCTTACTACACCTCCATTATCTGTTTCAGAATCACTCCATGCAGTTCCAGCAATATCAAAATGACACCATGGAATTCCATCCTTAACAAATTCCTTCAAGAAAGCCCCTGCAGCAATAGTTCCTGCCTGCATGGGTGCACCTATATTTTTCACATCAGCAATCTTTGATCGAATTTGATGACAATATTCTTTCCAAAGTGGAAGTTCCCAGACTTTTTCTGCCGTAGTATTTGAAGACGATTTAACCTTCTTGATTAGCGTATCATCTGTACCCATAATACCAGTAGCCACATATCCAAGAGCAACAACGACTGCACCAGTTAATGTTGCGAAATCAAGGATATATTCTGGTTTATAATGCTTACTAGCATAGGATAAAGCATCTGCTAAAATTAATCTTCCTTCCGCATCCGTATTTAAAACTTCAATAGTTTTACCATTATATGCTTTTAAGATATCTCCAGGCTTATATGCTTTTGCTCCACTTAGATTTTCTGTTGAGGGCACTATCCCAACAACATTAATCTTAGGCTTTAAATCTGCAATAGCATGCATTGCTCCTAAAACTACGGCAGANCCACACATATCGAATTTCATTTCATCCATTTTAGATGCTGGCTTTATAGAAATACCTCCAGAGTCAAAAGTAAGACCTTTACCAACAAGAACTTTGGGCTTCTCTGTCTTCTTAGTACCCCAATATTCCATTAAAATAAATTTGGGAGGCTCATCCGTTCCTGCCGCAACACCTGCAAGTCCACCCATGCCCATTTTTATAATTTTTGCNCGATCAAAAACACGTACTCGCATTTTTCCACGTTTTCCAATTTTTCGAGCTTCCTGTGCTAATTTCGTTGGAGTAGCAACATTCCCTGGGTGATTTCCAAGATCTCTTGCAAAACAAACAGCATTTGCTATCAACGAACCTTTCCTCAAACCAGATCTATCCCAGGTACGAACAATAACCTTCTTCAACATAAAGTTATTTTGTTTGTTCATCGTTTTATAATCAAGAAATTGGTATGAAGCTAAAATAACGCCCTCTGCTTGCGCCTGAGCTGCTCCATCTTTATCTTGAGCAAATTCTTCCATAAATATATTAGCAAGCTTTTTTCTAGTGGCCGTCTTAACTGCTGTACCGCTTGCACGCCTAATCTGCTCTAAGTCTAAATTTTTCTTTTCTCCTAATCCAACCGCTATTAAGCGATGTTTCTTACCATAAAAAATCATTGATTCACCTGCGCGACCTGTCACGTCACCATTTTTAACTGCAGTTTGTAACTGCCCTCCTAAAGTTTCATCAACATCTTTTGCCATTGGCGATAATTCCCCTTTTGAAAATACCCCAACAACTATCACATCTGANGGTAATTCAGACCAATTTTTTGTTGTAGCTGAAACTGTCTTTAAATGTGCCATATNTACTCCTATATATAATATCTTATAATTATTTTTTTCCTTTAATAAGTTCATCAACAACACTTGGATCTGCAAGTGTTGATGTATCACCCATATTTTCNATATCTCCTTCTGCTATCTTTCTTAAAATTCGTCTCATAATCTTACCAGAACGAGTCTTAGGTAAAGCAGGGGTGTATTGTATTTTATCAGGTTTTGCATGAGGACCAATAATTTTAGTTACACTATCCATAATTCCTTCATTTATATCAGTATTGTCTACTGTCCCTGTCATTAATGTTACAAATGCATAAATCCCTTGGCCTTTTATTTCATGCGGAAAGCCAACTACAGCAGCTTCTGCAACACCAGTAGCTTTTCCTATAGCACCTTCAACCTCTGCAGTACCAATNCGATGNCCAGAAATATTAAGAACATCATCTACTCTTCCAGTTATCCAATAATAACCATCCTTATCTCTACGNGCACCATCACCAGTAAAATAGTAACCAGGCACTTGTGAGAAATATGTATCAATGAATCGTTGATGATCTCCATAAACTGTTCTCATTTGGCCTGGCCAGGATTGCTTGATTGCTAGAAGCCCTTGAACATTATTTCCTTCTATTTCTTTTCCATCATCTGATAATAGAACAGGCTCTATGCCAAAGAACGGGTTTGTTGCTGATCCAGGCTTAGTAGGTGTAGCACCTGGAAGTGGAGAAATTAATATTCCACCTGTCTCCGTTTGCCACCAAGTATCAACAATTGGACATTTACCTTTTCCAACAATATTATAATACCACATCCATTCAGGCTCTTTAATTGGTTCTCCTACTGTGCCTAATAATTGTAAGCTTGAAAGATTGCGACTTATTACATGATCATCACCTTCTTTCATTAAGGCACGCAGAGCAGTAGGGGCTGTGTAAAACTGTTTTACTTTATGCTTATCAACCACATCCCAAAACCTTCCAAAATCCGGATAATTAGGAACACCTTCAAACATTATAGTTACTGCTCGATTTGCTAACGGACCATATACAATATATGAATGTCCTGTAATCCACCCAATATCAGCTGTACACCAATAAATATCACCCGGTTTGTAATCAAATATTTTTTCNTGAGTAAATGAAGTATAAACAAGATATCCNCCTGTTGTATGCATTACTCCTTTTGGCGTTCCAGTNGANCCNGATGTATATAATATAAANAGAGGATCNTCTGCATNCATTTCTTCNGGAATACACTCNAAATCAGCGTTTTCCATCATTTCATGCCACCATAAATCACGGTCACTTTTAATCTCAACATCAANACCTGTTCTTTTAACNACTATTACATGCTCAATAGAAGGTGTTTCAGATACTGCTTTATCAGCATTTGCCTTCATTGGAATATTCTGTTTTGTTCCACGAACNCCAGTGTCTTGTGTAATCAAAACTTTACATGAAGAATCATTAATACGATCTCGAAGAGATTCTGGACTAAATGCGCCAAAGACTACCGAATGCACNGCTCCTATCCTTGCGCATGCGAGCATTGCAATNGGTAATTGGGGAACCATTTGCATGTACAAGCATACTCGATCACCTTTTTCTACTCCAATACTTTTTAAAACATTAGCAAATTTTTTCACCTCAGAAAGTAACTCATCATAAGTAAATGATTGGTCTTCTTGAGGATTATTTCCTTCCCATATGATAGCGCTTTGATCGCCAAAACCATTTTCAACATGACGGTCTAAACAATTATAACTTACATTTAGCTTCGCNCCATCAAACCACTTTATTGAGCCCTTTATAAAATCATATTCTCGAACTTTATCCCATTTTTTAAACCATGTGATTCGATTTGCAATTTCTGCCCAAAAATTTTCTGGGTTTGATATAGATTGATTATATAAATCATTATATTGATCNAATGATTTAAAATATGCATTATCCGAAAATTCTTTATTAGGAGAAAATAAATTATCTGACATCTCTAGAATTCCTTAATTATGTTTTTGTTTAAAGCATCCTCCAAAAACCTCTATAAAAGAGAGGATACAATTTATATTAAGGAAGTTATTTTTGAATGGTTTTTTCTATTTTAGAAATACTAATTTTTTAGTATTGGTAAAACTATTTGTTTCCATTCTATATAAATACATTCCAGAGGGGATTGTACGGCCAAATGAATCTTTCCCATTCCAGGTAACTTCATGGTATCCGGCAGAAAATCTATCATTTACAAGNTTAATCANTTCTCTTCCTAAAAGATCATANATTGCTATCTGTGTATATGCTTCTTCTGGAAGTTCAAACTGTATAGATGTAAAAGGATTAAAAGGATTGGGNTAGTTTTGACTTAAAGCATAATGATTTGGGATTGGTGTAATTTTAAGTACAGTTGATCCATGGAGTATCTCTTTACCCTCATTATCATAAAATCTAGCTTGTATATTTTGATGATAATCTCTTTTTGTATTAAGGTTTAAGTTAATAGAAAAAACAGAGTCTATACTTTCNCCNAGAGATGCAAAAGTATATGCTTTTATATTAGCTAAAGTATCTTCATTAATAAAAATAAGATTATTTAACGCTAAAGAGGCATTAGAAAGGTTCATTACTTGATTATCAAGATCAGTAAAAATTATTTGTCCTGCACTTGTATATGAGGGTAAATCAATATGTAATTGTCCTTNATTATAAGTTGCATCTAGAAATATTTGNCTTCCTGGTTCTAATAAAATTGTTGGGATATAAGTTTTATANTACCAATTCCACATTCGTGAAAAAATCGCAAGGTCTCGTAAATTTGCTTCACCATCAAGAGCAGGAGCATAATGTGGTGGGTCAAAATTTACTGGAGCAAGATCTATATTTGGCCAAAGAGTATTAAAACGGACTACGTCGGCTACATCTAAAACATAATTACTATCTAAATCACCCCAGAGTGTACTATACATCGTAATGGAGTCTGTCATATATAATCTATTAAAGCTAATTACACTATCAAAAGTGAAGAATAAAGTATCTGCAGTTAGTAATTGTTCATTTAAACTAATCGTAATTATGCTATCTGAATAGTTTATATCATAAGGTATTGTATCAAAACCAGTATTCTTTAGTTTAAACTTAAATCCTGATATGTCTTTATTAAATTTAAAATTGATTTGTTCTAAAGATGATACATCCAAATAATCATTTATTGATGGCGATATCGTATCTATTCTAGCGGGTAAATTATCAAAATATATTCCATCTGTACGAACTGAATCAGATTTATTCCCTGCCATATCTACTGCACGAATTGCTACAAAATATTTCATATTCTTATTTAATCTTAAGTCTGTAATTGTTGTAGAGTCAGATAAAGTATCAATTGCAAACCAATCTAGCACTTTGGCTGTGTCTGGCTCATCAAGAATACTGATCTCATAATTTCCTATAATAAAATTATCAGTGAAATCTTGCCAATGGACATTCAATAAAGTGGAATCAGTAGTCCAGTCAAGTTCATCAATAGGATCAAAACCATCGCTAATGTTTCCAACTGAAGGTGCAACAATATCAACAATAAAACCATCACCTAAAATTGTATCAGAAATGTTACCCGCCCAGTCAACAGCATACGCACTAGCAAAATATTGAAAATTAGGTTGAAGAGTTAGCCCCTCNAATAAAGTATCAGCAATTCCATTGGTTTCTGCCCAAGGTATTACATTTCCTACACCTGGTGAAGTTCCTACTGCAAAGCCAAAGCGCAGTATGCCAGATAATAAATCTCCACCATTCATACCCAATCGCAAAGAATCAGTACTTGGAGTAAAATCTTTGTCCTCCATAATACTACATTCATACAGATAATTAATAAATGGGGATGAATTATCAAGGATTACTCTTGAATTATCAGTTGATTGTGTACTCACACCACCTGGGTTACCAGCTAAATCAGAAGGAGTAAAATTAAACGATACTACTCCTTCTACATCAGATACCTGCATCGTTCTTGTTGCAATCCAATTATCACCAATTCTTGTAACATTATCAGCTGTATCATTTGCTATTAAAACAAAAGGCGTCATGATTTCCTCTAATGGNCGAAACGTAACTGATACATCATCGCCATATTTTGCACCTTGGCTTGAATATAGATTATCTGATTCAACGGCAATACTATCAATAATTGGACCTGTTTGATCTANTCTNATTTGATTTGCGCTTGCAGCTCCTATTTTTGTATAACCTGCAAAATCATTAATACGCGCAGTAAATAAAGCTAATGCCCCTTCTTGATAATATTGTGAATTGATAAATTCTATTCTACTAATTGAAATAGTGAGAGTATCATTTACATTAGATTCTGCAATAGTAGTCAGATCTCCAATATCTAATGTATCACTTCCGTCAAAACTAACAAGAACCTGTAAGGCACCATCAATTAAACTTATATCATTATCAATTGGGACCGTAACTAAAATACTTTGGTTTGTACTATTCCAAAAACCATTTACAACAGTCCCACCATCACTAATTACTTGACCAACGTTAAAGTTTGATGGAGGAGTCTGATCAAATAAAACGTACGAATCATTGGTAGTACTATCAATACTTGAGCTATTACCAACAAGATCAATAGCATTAATTGTAAAACTAACTCTTCCTTCACTTTCTGCGCCGGTTATACCATATTTAGCTCGAAAGTAATTATTATTTAATGCAGAAATTGAGTTTGCTGGACTATTTAAAATTGTNACTGATGAGTCAGANACATTCTCGTGCACTCTGAATGTTAATATGATAGTATCATTAGCTCCNGCAAGAGATGAATCAGCAGCATTTGATGATATAGATACCATGGGAAATACTGGATTAGTACCATCAAAACGAACATAACTACTATCTGTTGTAGATGTAATATCTCCATAATCATTTCCATTTAAATCTGTATAATCAATTACAAATGGAACAATTCCATCTTGATCCTCATTCCCAGCAATAATGTGATATAAATAACGGTTACTTGCTGGAGACTCATCTTCTGCTGTTCTAGAATTAATCTCAGAGCTTGTTAAATTAATTGGCATGTCTGTTCTTAATTCGACAATAATTGAATCACCTGGTCTGGCTAATGAATCTCCATAGCTACTATTAGATTTAATTTTTGATAATAAGACTTCTGGACCTGCAGCACTAAAATCAACACTACTTCCATCATCAACAGAATTATAATTTGAACTCATATTTCTGGCTGTATCACCTACAGATAAAACAAATGGCAACACACCTTCAGTTTCTGATCCTGTCATTCGCCTGAAAACCCTTGAAGAGAATCCATTAATATGTTCATATCCATCAAAAGACTGTTCTCCAATTGTACCTGAAACAGTATCAATCCCCTCTAATTGTCCGGTAAATTGAATATAAACTGTATCTCCAAGAATAGCTCTAGTAGGATCATCATTTGTAGAAAAAATTGTCTTCCCTATTAATGTTGGACTAGTTTGATCGATTTTTAAAATTGAAGAACTAGTATCGCCCGTTGTTGAGTTACCTGGTGCATCCCACATTATACTATATATTTCTACAGATGCATTTTCTGTAAATCCCGTTAATTCTTCAAACACAGAATCTGGAAAANTNATGGTATAATTTGTTCCTATATGATTTGCCTGNATATCATANGCAGGNGGAAATAGTTGNCGAGATGGTGGAGAATTANAAATAACGTACGGATGGGCTATACCTTCAGTAAGCGTTGGATCATTATCAATAGGNATGGTGATACTTAGTCCGTTATTTGTACTATTCCAAAAACGTTGAGCAANTGTGCCTCCAANAGGTGCTACTAATCCAGTGGTATATGATGNAGGATTTGTCATATCACAAATCACACTAGAATTATTATTNGTTGTTGTTCNCGTATCTGAATTACCAGAAAAATCAGCATAGTTAAATGAAAAACTTATTGTTCCCTCCTGGTCACTACCTTCTATAATTATACCTCCTATAAATGTTGAGTCATCATTACTATTTGTTATAGTTGCTACTTTATTTAAGATTGTACCATTTACTGTTGCAGACCTGAGTTTCTCACTGGATTGTAATTTAACAAAGACACTATCTCCTAATTTTGCATAGCTATTATTATTATTATTAGAATATGTTGTGACAAATATAGTTGGCGTCACATCGTCATATGTTACTGTTGAACTATTTGTAACATTTATCAAAGTATCTGGATTGCCATATGTATCATGATATGGTATGGAAAATGAAACAGGTCCATTAGTCTCACCACCAGCAAACGTATAGCTTGCAGTATACTCGTTTCCATTCACATTAGTAATGGTAGCGTTATTCCCTTGGATTATTGCAGTTGGAGTAAGTACGGCTTCTGCAGTAGTGAAAGATACCGTAACTGTATTGCCAATTTTAGCATATGTTGTGTCGGCATTATTGGATGCAATTGATATAGGATTTGAACTATTTAATACTTGTTTTACCAGTAGAGTATCGACTGAACGAGCACCAATTGTTTCGTTTCCAGCATTATCGATTAATTTTGTAGTTATTTTTAATCGTGCATTTTCTACAAACCCAGGAACATTTTCTAAAAAATCTGCACTAGTTATTGTACTCATTGAATCAACTAAATCATTAGTAGTGATGATATAATTTTCACCAAAATCTGTATATGCACCATCATTAATACTTATTCTCATTTTTACATTCGCACCTAATAATGCATTTGGGTCATAAATAGGGTCTAAAAGAGCAGGATTAATCAACGTTGCAGGTGCATTATTTATCCATCCTGTTGCATCACATGTACCATTACTGTTGCCTGTCTGATCACTAAGGACTGTGCCAGTTCCTTCACCCATTTTCCAGTAACTAACTAAACCTGTCTCATCACCATTGAGAGTCCATGAACGAAATCCTGCAATTTCTGATTGACTTCGTGCATAATTCCATAATCGCACATAACAAACCTGTCCATTGAAATAATTGAAATTTGCATCATTTTTAAATTTTCCAATAAAAAGTTCTGAACCTGCAACATGATCATAATCTACATTCCCTGTTCTACTAACACTGTTAACCAATACGCCATTTTTGTATATTTTAATTTCAGAGCCATTATAGGTCCCTGCTAAATGAGTCCATACGCCATTTTGAATACTCGTAGCAGGATTCGATTCCCATTGATCTTGCGGTGAGCCATTTGTTACAATAAAAAACCGCCATAATCCATTAAAATATACAAAACCATATCCTGACTCATCTCCACCCACGGCTTGTCCATAGGAAATCATTCCATCATATGTATCAGCAGATTGTACTTTAGCCCATACTTCAAGGGTTAAAGTGTTTAATTGTAATCCATTTGATCCATGACTAGTAACGCTTGATGAATTATCGTTATAAAAACGACTCCATCCATTTAATANATTAAAGTCAGATATTGCAGTATCTGGAGGGAGAGTTAAAAAAACTTCTAAATTAGTATTTAAACTATTCCATACTTGATCTCGAGTCCAAGGCTCTCCTCCTCTAGGAAATAAATGTCCAGTATTATATGCAGTGGGACCAATACGATCCACAATAACCTTTGAATTATTTGTTGTTTGGGTAACGGTTTGTCCTGGGATATTATCTGAGCTAATGAAATCAACTGAAAATAAGACGGGTCCCTCCGCATCGCTTGCAGAAATAGTTTTTGTTGCAGTAAAATCTGTTCCGCTCCCTGTACTACTTACAACTTCNCCATTCATAATAACTGTAGGTGGAGCAATTAAATCAGTATTTGAAGTCATGGATAGAGTTACCTCATCATTATTTACCGCACCTGTTGGATTATCTATCGGGCCTGTAATGCCAAGAGTATTAAATACAGGAGCACCATAAATATTAACGTTNTCGAGGTACCAATAATTAATATTGTATGAAAATGTTCCATGTGTTCGGAAGCGAATTTGCAAAGTATCTATATCCCTTAATCCAGTTAAGAAAAAACTATTAGTACCCCATGGGATATCAACGGCACCTAATGANGCATCTGCAAGAAATGTTAAGGCATTTTCCCAACCTGAGCCTGTACAATATTCGACCTCAAGATATTCGTTTGTTGATGTACTTTCCCAAGCATCAAAATACATATCAAAGGATATTTTTATATCCGAAAATTCAGATATATTAATTAAAGGTGAATACATTGCAGTTGAGTAATCTCTTGTGTGGGAATACTTGAATCTAGCCACAGGCGCGGAAGACCAAAATGGGGCGCTTGAATGTTTTTTCCAAACTTGCACATCGCTACAATATGGATATGTATTATCAGTAGGGTTACACGTTAAGAAGAATGAATCGGGAGGAGTTAAAGATGAATAATATTGATCTTCATTACCGCTACAAGATCCATCCATACAATCATAATCATCACTAGCACTTCCAAAACTAGACCATTGAGCAGAAACCCATTTATCAAAATTCGTACCCACNCCTTGGGAGAANGTTTCAATAAATGGAAGAGTTTCATAAGATGTGGTTCCATCAACAATTACAAAATCNCCAGGATCCGTATCTGTACCATNCANTATTACAAATGGAGAAAAAGATAGAATGAAAAAAGAAATATTTATTTTCATTCTGAATTTCATTGTATAGTGACAGTTGCATTTCTNACTCCACGAATAGAAATAGTTTCATCTAACGGTGTNACTAACTCACACTGCGTTGTATCATATTCTATAAGTGTTTCACCGCTGTTAAGTGCAGTAAAATATAATTCAGCGATATGCCCAGTCTCTGTGACATATGACAAGGCGCCTTCTTCTCCTAGATACCAAGCAAAAATATCAATTTGTCCAAATACTATTGTATAAGTGAATAAAGGAGTATTAATGCCATTATTAGTNAATAAAACCCCAGGAAGTATCGTATCTAGCTGTAATAACTCTGCATCGTAGGTAATATGTGCATGTATCCCAGCTAAGGTTGTATCATGCTCAATAATATAAGTTCCTATTTTGACTGAGTCACCACTCGAGACAGTTTGCGTAAGGGGATGCATTGTTAATGCTGGAGGAAAAACTCCTGCAATAGAATCAGCTATTACATCAATCGGATTATCAAGAGTTATTTCATACGTTTTACAAGAAAAAAAGATGATAAATGTGAGTAGACTAATAGCAATTGTCTTAACTCTATTTGTTTTTAGATTGATAAATANAAAATAATTCTTCAAAATGCTGATACCAACTATACCAACTGTTTGAAATCCACCTTAACCACTTTATTTATTAACGGCGATATGGTTCGGGTCCATGAATAAAGTTTTGAGGCCTNGGACCAGCTACATATGCATGAATAGCATTAATGGCCCATACAGTTCCTATCATAATTCCATTATTAATCATAGCTTTATTATAATTCTTGTGTGCATTCCAATAACCTATAGTTTCTTTACGTAATTTTAATACCTCATCTGGATCTGTCTCTTTTTCATATAACTTTGAATATTCCTGTAAATTTTTTACTGCCNAAGAATATTGTGAAAAATTAAAAAATAGCACTCCAAACAGGACCGCTTCTATTGATGGAAAAGCATAGCCTGGCAATCTTTTATTTGAGTAGAATTGCCCCCATCCAGGNGCAACTGTTGATCTCCAAAGAGCTCCAAACGGCGTCTTGTCCTCTTTAATGTCTCTGGGATGTTTAGGAAAAAGGTCTCTTCGTGGTTGCATTAATTCATATGGTGGATCTTCACCAATTAATGCCCAAGAAGCAATATTTGATTCTGCTCCTAATGCATTAATTACATCCAAAATATTTATCTGTATTGTACTTACTGCACCTCCGGAACGAGTTGAAATGATCTCTCCACTTAAAACCGAACCATATTGACCNACTTTTGTCCCTGCATACATCACATAGTCTGCGGATAACTCTTGCCCAATACTTATAATTATTTCTCTATCAGGTATTTCTCTATCAGGATTATTAAGATCAGAATATTGACCTACAACTGATAGTACTNTTTCAGGATCAATTACTTTCATATTTGAAGTTTCTTGAAGCTGTAATGACATTGATGAAAATAGTTCACCATATTGAACTATAGAAGCACTGTCCATTGTAAGATCAATGAATGCAATGCTACCACTATAATCAGCACTTTTTATTGTACCNAAAAAAGNTATAANAATAATTAATACTTTATATCTNGNGATCAATTACTTCCTGGNTCAGGTTGATATCGAGTATAAATAAACTCTGCGTTTCTATCAGCAATAATAATTTGATCATCNAATAGTTCATCTAAATAATATACNCGTAAGCGATGTGGGCCTGCTTCAAGGTTTAANTTAATCTTCTCATCACGCCAAGTATGTTCTCCATTTAATTCAAAAGTAAGGCCTTTTTCTTGTGCNCGAAATTTAATCTTATACATTGGATTAAGAATAAAGTCNGCCACCAATCGTTTTGCATCTTGAACAGATATCTCATGAGTGGCAGGCGCATATCCATCTGCTTCCAACCTTACTTCATGTAGCCCTGGCTTTACTGAATATCCTTTAATAGGCGCATTTCCAATTTCTTTTCCATCTAATATTACTGTTGTTCCTTTTGGCAAGACTTTAATATCTAAAGTGACTTGGCCNATCAAATGCGAAAAAAATAATAAAGNAGTTAACAAGTATTTCATTGTTTTGCAAGCTCTAGATCATCTTGAGGGCTCATAAAATAATTNCCAGCNTAAATTACATCTTGTTCACGAACCCACCCTTGAATCATTTCGGATTTATCATCTGACCAAAAAACTTCNACAAGACCAAANAGCCTATTACCCGATACTTGAGTAACAGCTATTATATCATTTTTTGATAATAAAAAGTGAGTTGTAGAACCATTTGCAGATGATTTACGAAAATGAGTTAGATTACTTTTAGTAATGTATAAATTCCCTCTATCAACAAAATCTTTACTTGGACCTAAAGCAAAATCAATACCTAAATCAAATTTTCCGTTAAATACTGCATCCTTACTTACTACTGG
>NZXJ01000083.1 GCA_002701945.1 Fidelibacterota bacterium | reverse complement strand
CATCATCATTTGCTGAGGCAGAAACAATATCCATATCGCCATCACTATCCATATCTGCAGCAAAAACAGAATAAGCGCCATCTGCGCTGGTAGCTATATCTGCAGCACTCCACAAAGGGTTTGCAGTTCCATCATTCTCATACCAGGCAATGGTATTATCATCTCCAGATGATGAAATAATATCTATGTCGCCATCATTATCCATATCTGCAGCAAAAACAGAAGTAGCACCATCAGCGTTAGTAGAAATATTTATAGATGTAAATGTAGGATTTATAGCACCATTATTCTTATACCAGGCAATCTTATCATCATAATAAGATGCAGATATAATATCCATATCACCATCACTATCAACATCAATTGAAAAAACTGATTGCGCTCCATCTGCAGCTGTTGTAATAGTGTTGGAGACAAATGAAGCAGTTGCCAAACCAGATGTTTCATTTGTATATACAATTACTTCATCATCATTTAATGCAGTAGCAATAATATCATTATCTCCATCATTATCCATATCTCCAGCATACACTGATCGGGTACCATTTACAGCAGTTCCTATGACGTATGCCGTAAAAGTTTGGCTCCCATTATTTTCATATAATGTGATTTCATGATCATACATGGATGAAGATAAAACGTCTACATCACCATCCTGATCAAAGTCTAAGGCATATAGATCAAATGCTCCATCTGCAGTAGTTGAGATAGTCCGGGCCGTGAATGCCTGTGATCCATTATTTTCATACCAGGCTATCTTATCATCATATGATGAAGAAGAGAGAACATCCATATCTCCATCACTATCAACATCAATTGCAAAAACTGTATTGGCTCCATTTGCACCTGTTGTTATAGTGCGACTAGTAAAACCTTCAGATCCATCATTTTCGTACCAGGCTATTTCATCATCATTGATGGAAGCCGATAAAATATCCATATCCCCATCACTATCAACATCTTCCACATATACGGAGGTTGCTCCATCTGCAGTGGTTGAGATAGTCCGAGCCGTGAATGTTTGTGATCCATTATTTTCAAACCAAACAACCTGGTCACTATTATATGCGGATCCAACAACATCCATATCCCCATCCTGATCAATATCTGCTGCATATACATCATATGCATAGGACATAGAAGAAGATATTGTATGGGCAGTAAATGATTGTGATCCATTATTTTCATACCAAACAATTTTCGCCTCATAATAATTAGCACTTAAAACATCCATATCTCCATCGGAATCAACATCTTCAGCATAGACTGCTATGGCTCCATTTGCTGAAGAAGTAATGACATGACCAGTATATCCATTTCCAGTATTTTCATACCAGGCCACCGTATCATCATATAATGATGCTCGTATAATATCTAAATCTCCATCCCCATCTACATCTGTAACATGTACACCCCAAACACCATCTGCTAAAGATGAAACGATATTTTCAGTAAAAGCTGGTATAGCAAAAAGATTTACCGAAAAAAGACTTATAAACAATAAAATAGTNAANATTTTATGTGANAGGTTTCTTACCATATGGAAACCACTCCAGGAAAAATATGCTCAACAACTGAATTATTGTATACATCNCGAACATTACTTTCAGATGAGATGATAATTTGACGTTGACCAACTTCTCCAATATGTTCAAATACAAATCGAATTATATTACCAGTCCCTGACACTCCAGTNACAGATCCNCCAGCAATACCAAGATCAATTTGAAAATGTCCGCTTTGGGGATCATTTTCAACAAAATTAATTACCTGACCTGAGCNTTGTAAAAGGAAATCAGAAGAATCACTTTCTAAATAATAATTTTGTAATTGCATAAAGCTATTATCATAAAAGACTTCTAAATGCATGCCCATGAAATCTGTTACATCAATTAGTTTTGCATTTACATAAAATACTCCGCCAGAATCAGCAAAAACTTGCCCGGGTGAAATCAAAAGCTCTGTTCCATCATAGACGTCAACCGAAAATGAAATATTTGGCCAGTTCTCTTCCTGAATATTTGTTGGATACTTGGACATTACTTCTAATTGATAATTTATATCTTCAAGATAAGCTAGCTCTAATACATGTAAACCTGTTAGAGTGTCAAAGCTCCAAAAATCAAATTGTCTTTCCATTAAGGCATTACCATTAAACCATGGAGACCATGAAGAATTTAATCGATATCGATAATTTATTCTCTCTGCGTAGTCTACTTCATGTGTAGGATCATAATGATAAGCTGGATCGCTATGCTGCCAAGTAAAATATGTTGATGAAGAATCAAGAGTCATACCAGAAATAGGACCATCAACTATTTCAGTATCGGGAAGTGAATATTGATCATCAGATGGGTCAAATAGATTTACTACCTCTATTGAGGCAACTTCTAATTGACCGCACGAATATACCATCAGCATTAAAACTGATAACAAATAATTCAGAATTTTAAATTTATCATTCGAGGACATATTCAATCCGAATTTAACTAACTAATTTACCGACGATAAAACTTTGTTATTGTGACGATCATCACAGAATATATTGCATTAATTTGAATAAATAATTGAACAAATATTATTTTTTCGTTAACACCCATACTCCATCCCAATCTTTGCCAGGAGGATTTTCTTTTAACTGATGACAGCGTTGCAAATAAATATTAGAAGGATTTTCAGTCCTTCCAGGGAACATATCTTCAAGTTCATTTGCCTCAGTAAATGCTTTAATTGCTTTATTCCAATCTTGATTGAAATATAATTCCTGAGCATGGGTAAATGCATCTATGGCTGCTTTATCAGCATCGTTAATTTTTCCTTTTTCTGCAATCAATTCATAAACTTTCACAGGTAATTGTTTTCCTTTTACCTTTACATAATCAAGAAATCTCCATTCAAATTTATCCTTTGCTGAATCGTATGTACTTTCATTTACCTGGATATAAATACCATATTGTTTTGCAGAGGCTTCTAATCTCGCAGCTATATTTACTGTATCACCCATCATCGTATAGTTCATACGCATGGTAGAACCCATATTTCCTGTGACCATCTCACCAGAACTTAATCCTATTCTGTGTTGCATATTATGCACAATTTCAGGCCAACCTTCTTCTGAACGCCATTTATTTCTTAACGATTCTAATTTATCATTCATTTCAAGAGCAGTCATACAGGCTTGATATTCATGATCTTTTACTGGAACTGGAGCGCCATAAAAAGCAACAATTGCATCACCGATATACTTGTCCAATGTTCCATTTCTTGATAATAAAACATCCGTCATTTCTGTGAGGTATTCATTCATTAAATTAACCATCTTTTCCGGCTCTAGTACTTCAGTAAAAGATGAAAAGCTTTGAATATCAGAAAAGAAAGCAGTATGAACTCCTGTTTCACCACCAAGTTTTGGTTCTTGTTTATTCTCAAACATTTTATCTATTAGCTGAGGGGATATATACTGTCCAAAAGTGCTCTTCAAAAATTTCTTATCTTTTTGTTCAATTAGGAATCGATACAATATATTTGCAAGATATGTTACTAATACTCCCATAATCGGTGAAACCATAGGAATGACAAGGCTAGATTGAATGTTTGGTAATTTCGTATTGAACCATGAATAATTTTCTTTAACAAATTCTAATGGAAACACCCCTGTCATAATATCCTTTAAAAACCAACTTAAATCACCAACGAATAGCCCGCACACAACTGCATAATAAATGATAATCTCAAGCACAATTAAAATACCTGCGACTATAGGATTAACCAGGTCCAAAATAAAGAATGCTATTAAGCTTAAAAATAAAATGAGTAGAAAATGTGACCATTGAAAATCATAAAAAAGATTTGTTAAGCGGCTACCAAGAACATTAAAATAATTTGCATGTATAATTGTTTGGATTGCATTGGCATGAGTTTCCATCCCAGGAGTCAGTTGTTGAATACCAAAATAATTATAATATGGAGTTTTCTTAAAATCATGAATGACTTCTATATTAACACCTATAACAACAATTTTATTATAAAATGGGGTAGTTGTTACATCAAATTCACCTCCTAAACCCATCATATCAATCATTTCCTGACGTTCAGAAGGATCTTCAATTGCTTGAATCCATTCAGGAAGTTCGCCTGGAATAAATTGGCTCATCCAATCAATATCTTCCATCGGATCTCTTAAACTGATATCTTCCGTATCAATGATATATGCTAGCGAATACCGTGGAAAAGTTCCCATTGCAGGATAATCCTCTTCTAAAGGAAGTTTGTATCCAGACGCTGGTCCGTAATAATTAACAAGGAACGTATTACTNTTACCATGTGCATTAATTTCTAAATCTCCATAATTCCAAATGTGATTACTGGGATCAAATCGTGGCATGGTCGTATCCGCAATATCTAAAAAAGCTTTTACGGATTTNAGACCTAGAGTTAAATAGGCACGTCCTGGCTGATGAGAAAGTTCGCTAAAAAGAGCATATCTTCTTGAAAAACCATCCGCATCCATTTGGTCATTTATAATCCCTGTTTCCGGTTCAGCTTTCATTATTTCTTCATGTGGATTAGCAATGTATTGTGGAGGTTGTCTACTTGCTTCACTTGCTACTTTTGAAGCTATAATAACTTCAGTGCCATATGCCTTNGCTTCTCTGATNGCTTCAGCGAGAATTTTATCGCCATGCCTTGGTATTAATTGTTTAAGTTCTTCTGAGTTTATCTTTTCTGCAAAATCATGGAGATATTCCGATTTTGTTTCGGGTGCATCAAATTGNATATCAAAGGCAATTACTTTCGCTCCAGCTTGAGCTAAGTTTCGTATCACTTTACCCCATACTGTTCCTCTCGGATATGGCCATTGCTCGGGCATTAATCTATACGCTTCATCATCAACCTCAACAAGAACTATATCAGTACCCATGTTTATGTAGGTAGAATCACTTGCTGCCCAGCCAGTTAACGGACCTCTTACATTTGTTAAACGATAATCATAAGTTTTTAACTCTAATACATCAAAGATGCCAAAAAGGTGAAGAATACTTATAAGTAGAATTGATGAAAGTGTAATAGTTAGCCCTATCCACTTGTCACTGAAATAACGTTTTAATAATTCCATAGTTCTTAAAAATTATATCGAAAGGACATAAGAATCCCTGATGTGTTTAATTTAAATTCTTTTGATGTCTCATTTATAACTGCTTGCAGTTGTCCTGAAAAAGCTAATACGATATCCTGACGTAATTGATAATCAGCGCCTGCACGAAAATCAAAAATACTTGAAACCGTTGTGAGTGATTTATTACGTATATAAGAAAAACCTCCAGTTAAATTAATTTTATTTTTTGGAAGTGAATATTTACCGTTTAGACCCAACGTCTTCCAAGAAATTGTATTTTTTATTGTATTACCAACCATATCAAGACTTGGAATGAGTAAATCCATAGAGCTTACATTAAGCATAGTTCTTAATGAAGATTGAAATCTAGATGCTATAGATAAGGTTATTGACTTTGAGTCACTTCCCGAAAAGAAATAACCAGGGGCGCGATCTGCTAATAACTTATCGGTATTAGTAACTGAATTATAATTAAGAACTAGGTTATGCTTAATTGTGCGAAAAGTCACTGGATAATTTAGAGACAATAATACATTTGTTGCTCGATTATCATCTCTATTATCTACAAAAGATTCTCCAATTTTATCTAAATCTTCTTTTTCATTATTTTTACCAATCGATTGAATATTTAAAACATATGAAGGAGCCCCTGCCCCTGGTAAAAAAGATAAATTCAATGTTACCGTATTTGTATTTAAAGGATTAGCAACTGTTTCAAGAATCTTGTTATCTCTATGTTTAAACCCTGTTGTTAACATAAGTTTTGCATCTAATAGCGCCATTCGGTTTGTAATTAGAAATTCTCGAATATTTGATGCTAAAAATGGGTTTCCCAAAGAAACAAATTCAGGGCCTCCCTGCCGATACTCTACAACAAATTTACTTAGTGGATAGTTACCAACAAGTTTCATATTAAATGCAGAGGACGGCATATTTACAATAGTTGCAATAGGATGTTCTTCAATAGATAATACATCTATAGGAACCAATGGAGCCATATTGATATTTACTGTAAATATGTCACTAAATCCTGCAGGATCAGGAAGATCATTTGTTTCTATTAATCCTCCCTGAATAACTACGCCATTATCATCATACTGTCTACCAATAATGCCATCGAGTGAATCATCTAAAGCAAGATCCATTTCGCTTAATGACATAGGTCCATCCCATATATCACGATTAAAAAAACTCATATTCCACGTGAATGTAAAATCTAATCTTCGCTGATCCATAATAGCACCAAGGTCAAAGCCAACGACAAGGTTATCTTCAGGGTCACGGTAATTCCACTTCGTCTCAACTAGATCAACTAAAGCATTATTATCTTGGCTAACTTGTAAAAATTGATCATAGGTATAATTTCCTGTAGGTATATCCATAGCGAATCCAGCATAGGCAGAACTATCAACATTAAAAGTACCATAATTTTCAATTGTTCGATCAACGCTACCCAAATCATCTTTTGCCTTTAAATAATGAATGCCAAATTTAAATTTGGATAATAATTCTCCTGAAAAACGCATGGCTGAAATATTTCTTTTAAATGTATACCCAGTTCTTTCCAGAAAAAAGATTGGGTTACCAGATGCAGAATCAATTGCAGTTTCATTGCTCATTAATGATAGACCACCATTCACTCCACCCATCCGTTGAACAGGACTATTTAACTCCCCTGAAACTGATTGAAGCTTGAACCATTTTAAATCTATATCAACACCCATTCCACGAACCCTTCTTCCATCAATTGTGAACTGGGACAGTGAAGGGTAAAAGTCCCCCGTATATAAATTAAGATATCTCCCAAAATATAAGTTTCCAGAAAATCGATTTAATGGTTGAGCAAAAGGTGATTCCCGTGTATTTAATCTTGCTGTTCCTTTGAAACCTGCCCATTTTAAATCCAAATTAAATTTACTATTGATTTCCGAGTATGCTACGATCTGCTCTCCAGATGCTTGAGAGGAAGCACGGCCATCTATTTTTCCATTATATGATATTTCATCCATAATAGACCATTCACCTTTATCCGTATTAAACATCCATGACAAAGGTTGTATAGGCTGATCATATTTTGTCATACTTTCCACAATAATTGAATGTGGTCCTGGCTCCTGAGCACCAGGTATCAAACTTATTATTCCTCCACCAATACTTGCTAATGAAGTATAATCCTCGCCATCAATTGTTATACGAATTGAAGTTGTATCTATATCAGGAATGTTGAAGAATGATACAGCAATTAATTCATCTCCAGGTGTAATAGTTGCACCTGGCTCAGGAGATAAAACTAAAAAATCTTTCGTTTGAAAATCTTTTGAATCTTGGAAATAACTTTTTCTTCTTTCAAATGAACGAGCTCTTTTTTTAGGAGGACCAATTACAAAATTATATGGGTTTTTTAATGGATCTCCACGTGGGAAAGCTAAAGTACTTCCATCATCTAAACGAATTACAATAGCGTACTCTAATCCAGATTGCGTTACTCTATCACCCGGAATAGTAAATTGCCAACTAGACCCAGTAAATGATAAATCCTCTTCAATATAATTTAAAGAATTTGTTGATCTAACAAATAACTTAGCTTCTAAAACACGTGAATCAGAAAATAATGACACAATAATCTTTGCTGATTCACCTGATGATACATTTTCCGGTGGGACATGATATAAAATTGACTCTTGTGAAAATGCTATTTTTGAAACAAGAAAAATAGATGCGATTAACTTTTCCAACCACCTATCTTGAACACCAGTCAACATTGGAGAACTATACTATATCTAACAAATAAATTATTTATTGAATATCAATTAATAGTTTTTTGATTTCACCATTGGGGCCTTCAAATTCTATTTCAATTTGATTGCCAGATTCTTCTTCCGTATCNGATGGATCATCAGGAATNGTATTTTGATTTGTNGGGTCAATATCAAGATTTCCGCTATCATCAGAAGTNCCAGTATTGCCTGCAGTAACATCTACACTCAAACCGCTAATAACGTTAAAAAGATCAACAATACCTTCAAGACCTATTAACACATCACCATCTTCAGAATCAGCTATAAACCAAAAATCAGTACCTTTTACAGATGCAACAGATGTAGTACTTTGTATAACAAACTCACCTTTTCGTTGTTTNTTAACTTGAGCTCGCACAGTACCATTATNCATACGAATATTTTTTGATATTGTAGAAGCAATTTTTTTACCGGTTATTGTTACCTCAGAATCTTCTTTTATTTTCAACTGGGATTTATCATCAATNAATATNACNAATGCAAANCCATCAGTTCCAGTTCTNATTCGGTCTCCATCATTAAGAATTGTACCAGCTTTTAAATTATTAAATCCTGGCTTTTCTTTTTTTTCAATTTCTACAGANCCCAAAGCTTTTGTTGCAATAGCTATTCNCTGAGCAAAACNAGATTGACTAAGATTTAATAGAAAAATTATTAGTAGTAAATTTTTATTCATCAGTCTTGCACTTGGATATTTGTTATCGATGCAGTTCCGCTTGATATTTGATTTAAAATAGAAATTGTATTTGAAAGATCATCTGAACTTCCATTAATTGTATAGTTTCCTGTAGGAGCATAACCATCCAATTGNGCACTTGCGCCAAAAAGAGAATTAAATTGATCATCACTNAAAACCTGTTGAAGAATTTGAACAATTGGGTGGTATGAAGTTGTGGTTGAACCGTCTCCAATTTCTTGAATTCTAAAAGCATATATTGGTGAAAGAATCTCATTTCCACCAGAAGTCGTTGAAATCTCATTTTTAATTTGCCATACATAAATTTTGCCATATTCTAAGGGAAGGGCACCACTTAAGGGGTATTGATAACTATTCATTATTCCAATATTCTCCCATTGTTCAGTCTGATCAAAAGGCAATCTTCTCTCATCCTGAATTGCCTCATCCATTGATGAATGAATANTAGAATTAAATTCAGAAACACGTATATATGATTCACAAGTATTACAACTGGACGAAGACCAAATAAATAAAGGATACGTTGTATANATNGATGTGGANGCAGTATCNGATAATGATCCTCCAGGATATTCAAGACCAATTGCACTTGGAGATTCAACAGATATTGTTCTGGACTCGTATACAGGAGTAGCTGATTCACATTCTCCCTTTGTAGATCCTGAAGCAACGCCAAATTGAAAAGTATAATCACCATCAGCCAATCTTCCTGTTGTCATAATTGCGCTTAACATAGAATTTAAATCTGCTACGTCAATTACATCTTGTATATAGACAGATAAATCTATAGGCGCACCTGTTACGTCCATTAATTGCGTAGTAGATGTTGAAAGGTCTCTATTATCAAGAATAATATCATTTTCAACAACGAAAGCTGAGGTATACAAATCAAGTATAGCGGTTTCTGTATTTATTCCAAGAGCTGGAGAAACCATTGTTGCTCGGAATGAAATTTTTACCCAGACTGGATAAGAGTCTGAACTAAGAGTATATCGAAATAATTGAAAATCCGAAGCGCCTGTCTGTGGATCAAAGCTAGAGACATAATAGGTAGCATAATCATATATTGTACCAGTTAAAGTAACATTCTGCGCCTTTAACGGAGAATAAACTAAAAATAATAAATAAATTAATAACTTTGATTGCAGCTTCATTATATACCTTTAATAAAGAATTTACCGGATTTGTTCCTGTTATACCAATAACAATATAAACGAATGTGTTAAAGATCACAAAAAAAACCCTCTGTAAACAGAGGGTTTTTTAATTATTCCCGGCGATGACCTACTTTCTCACGCTGGTTTCCCGCGCAATATCATCGGCGCTATAGGTCTTAACTGCCGTGT
>NZXJ01000007.1 GCA_002701945.1 Fidelibacterota bacterium | reverse complement strand
TTTTTTTATTATACTTACAATTTTGTTCCATCATTGTAGTAAAAGTGATGGAGATAAAATATTTGCTAAGTACGCCGATGGTCAGCTCACTAGATCAGATTTAGTTGATCGGTTTGGGGGAAAAAAAGTTAATACCATTTTAAGTTCTGGATCCTATTTGAATACTATTCAAGAACTTGTATACAAAAAAATTATTTTTGATCATCATTCGGATCTTATTGATAATGAATATATTAAAAATGATATTCAAAGAATCTCAAACGACCAAAAGCTAAAGCGCGTATTAGATTATTTGGTGAATAATCATTCATTAAATGATAGCATTATAGATTTTATTTATTCATCGGAATTATCTAAATATACTATTCAAGATATTGTTGTAACGCACCGCTTATCGTATTCACAACATAAGGACAGATCAAAAAAAGAGGCACATACTATTGCGAATAGAATAAGAGAGCGCATTGAAACACAACAAATTACATTTGATGAAGCTGTAAGTATATATGTTGAACACCCTTCAATAAAACTAAGAAATGGTATTCTAGGTCCGCTTCGTTATGGGAAATTACCAAAAGAGTTAAATGATGTAATATGGCAATCATCTCCAGGACAAATTATTGGCCCAGTAGAGACAAAATTTGGATATCACATATTTCGAACAGTAAAAAGAGAAAATATTGATGATCCAAAGCAACAAAACAGAAAAAAGAGTATTAAAAAAGAAATTAAAGGTGGCCGATACGGATTTTTAGATGAATATACAGATTTACAGGCCGAAAAGTGGTTTCACGCTTTTGGCGGTGAGATCCATGTTGATGAGATAGATACTCTTTGGCAAATAGCAGATAGTCTTGGCTTATTTGTGACACCTAATGGAATATCTATTCATAGTCTTGATAAAACAAATTACAATGGTCCGCTTGCAAAATTAAATAATCAAAACTTGTCTATCGCTTGGTTTATTGATCAGGCTAAAAAGCAAGGCACATATGATAAATCAAATTTTGTTAAAGCATATTTTTTATATAATACATTAAAGGATATGTTACATAGATATAGTGCAATTATGTGGTTTGAAAAGAATAAAACTATATTTGATCATAATAAGACACATCGATTAATTAAAATAAAACAAGAAGATTATTTGTTTGATACATTTATGAAGCAAGAGATGGAAAAGGATTCTACGTTGACCAATAGCGTTATATTGAATCGATTAGCTATTCAATATGATTTAGAAATAAATGATCATCTTCCCCAATTAAATTAATTATTTATCAACAAATAGGTTTTTTAGGAAAGGATAAAGAAAATCATATTCTTCTCCTTGACCAAGGTAGTACTCTCCATCTTTATTCTGTAATATCATTTCCCAATGCAGATGAGCCCCAGTTTTTTTCTTAAGGGTGCTGTCTTTTGTGCCAGAATTACCTGATTTGCCTATTTCTTGACCTCGTTTGACAATTGTGCCAATTTGTATATCTGAGCGTATATGTGATAAATGTGCATATATAGTAACTACGCGATATCCTGAAACAAGATCAAAGCCATGATCGATATAGATTGCCTGTCCTAATAAAAGGTGTTCAAAAACATCAGAAGGTGTTCTTCCAAGAATTTTTGTATCATTTAATAAATCTAATCTAAAATCTGCACTCATCTCTTGATAGTTATGGTCAGCACGTATAATGACCCCATCAGCAACTGCTCTAACAGAAGACCCCCAGTTCACATAAAAATCAATACCACGATGTGTTCCATTTCTATATGCTCTTGGGGCGTTTGGAAGGAGTAATTGTTGATCAGGAACTTTCGTATCAAGACAAGGAATAAGTAATGTTACATTTTTTAGCTCATTCAATGTAGGCGGGTTTGTAGAAACTGAAAACAATGGAAGGATTGGAATTGATTCCGAAGAAGAATATTTCTTAAATATATTAAAAACAGTTTCTTCAATTTGATTTTTATCAAGCTCTAAGTATAAAATATTAGAAGTAGGTTTAGATGAAAAATTGTTTATTCTAAACTCTAAGGCGCCTTCTGGCAAAGAATTGATAATGGCCTCCTTCATTTCGGAAGCGATGCTTTTATCAATAACGCCATCTAAATATTGATCGATTACTTGTGAATTATCTTTTTTCAATAATTGATGTAANGTTTGCTCAATAGAGTTAAGCCCTTTAGGGATCGTAATAGTCGCAGATAGACCGTCTTCAGAATATGTTAAAATAGAAATTTTATTTATTGATGATTCACCAACAGTATTATTTTTTGATTGCGTTGAAATATTGGGAGATGATGTACAACTTATAAATACGTATAAAACAACTATGCTTATAGATTGTTGAAATTTTATCATTCAGATAAATGATTTGCTAGCAAGCTTAATGCATCAGTGAATACAGATAGCGGATGACCAGATAAAGTTTGAATGCATATTGAACTCAATATAGAAGACTTCTTATTCCCTTCAAATTCATATTCAGACGTTAAGAACACTTCAAATGTTGGCAATGAAACTGTATCAAGACATTCTTTTAAAGAATATTCATATCTTGCCCATGCCATTGGCGCAATGATAATCCCATTTGCCCAATTACGATTACGATGTATTAGGGTCATTGCCTTTTCAACTTTATGCGTTTGTAAAATTTTTAAAGTGATTTCTTCAGGCCTTTTATTTGCTTGTTTACGTAAACCTTGATTTACTTTGTCTAAGGTGACTTTTTCACCAATTTTTGCGGATCTCAATCCTATAAGATTAATGTTTGGNCCTTGAATNATTAAGATATTCATAATGATTAATTTAATGGAATTAGATTTCCCATTATATATCCAATTACAATGCCAACAAGTATTGCAACAGTGAGAACGCGAGACTTAACAAGCTCTTTTGAATACCCTTTTCTAATTGCCACAATACTTACCCCATGGCCAAGAGCATTAATTAACCAAAAAAAAGGTATAGTAATTATTTTAACAAGAAAAGGGCCAATTATTGGCACCATGGCAATTAAAGCTCCTAAGCCTGCAAAAACTTGTGTGAATATTCCTAATATCACTGTTGAAAAAACTACAAGCTTTTGATCAATTCCGTATTGTAAGGCAAGAATAATTCCTGATGCAATTAATAACCAGAGAACCAAATGAAACTTGTATTGTTTAAAAAATCTTTTCTTTTCACTCATTTAACTATTATTGCCTCTATAGGAAAACCGTATACCTTTACCGATGCTTTGATAATACGTTTATTATTGTTTTTTTCCACCCAAATTTGTCTAACGCTACTCTCATCAATAATATTTTCCATAAAATAATCAGACCCATCAAGGCCACATTTANCNTGGTCAACTTTTTTTAAATCTAGTCGATAATGATCGCAAAGGATNTCTTCATTTAACGCATAGACNCGTATTGTATCAGACCATAAATATCTTCCTTCATATGAGCATGATTCATGATCTATAGGAAACCATTTAGTATCTAAAAAACCATATGGCTCTTGCATGACTCTTGCTATCATTGTAAATATAGTTTGAATAGAATCTATGGTATCAATTTTATTATCATCATGAATTAATGTTGAGTCTGATGAATTATATTCCCAGGAAAGTTCTTGTTTAAAATCCCCCTGTTTAATTTTTTTATTATATTTTAGNANCCCAAAGTTTTCTGTATTGTAAAATGTAGAATAACTATTTTTGTGTGGCCATATATAATCTACTATTCCAACAGACTCAGTATTAAAATGAATTTCACCTAGTTTATTATTCATTTCTACTCGAGTAACAGGAATTGNCCATAATGAAATATTATATTCTTGAGCTAATATAAATGCATTACAAAATAATATAGCTATGAAAACTTTATGCACTTTCATTAACACACTATTCCTTCCATTTAAACCATCTAAATAAGCCAAGGATACCCGTTAGTGGTATATATATAGGTTGTAATATGCTCCAAATAAAAAAATGAAACTTATCAAACGAAACATTCAGTTTTAATGAACCCGTATAAAGCACTAANCCATCACTAATTATTTTAATTATGAATATAAAGGGTATTATTGANAGCANTNTATCATCCCACAGGCTAGCAATAAATATAGAATTTGATATATAAGCGACAACTAAAAAAGTTAGAAAGAAAATATTTGATCTCCATAAAGATCGAGAGTTTGAGGCCCAACGTATTCTTTGGCTCATAAAATCTTTTATTGATTGGACAGGTTCAGTGTAAATAAAGCTTTTTGGATCAATATTAAACTGTACGTCATAGTGTTTTGATATAGACTGCACTAAATACATATCATCACCAGAAATTGCTTCTGCAACNGGNNAAAACCCCCCTATTTTTTCAAANGCNTTNCTTGTNTANGCAATATTTTGTCCAGANCCAGACCATCCATTTTTCCACCCTATTGCTCCAGCGTTTGCTGACATAATACCTAGAAAATCAAGGGACTGGTATTTATTAAAAAAGGATGANGTTGATAGATTAATTGAAGACCTTCCAACCACAATCCCTGTGTTTTCTTTGAATGCACTTACCATGCTAATCGACCACCCCTTTGGCACTATACAATCTCCATCAGTAGATANAATTATTTTCCCATCTGTATTATTTATACCACACGTTAGCGCATACTTCTTTGGCGTCATTTCATTATTTTTTTCATCTAACTTTATTCCTTTTACAAAAGGATATAATTCTGAAAAATCATTAATTATTTCCCAACTGTTATCTGTAGATCGATCATTTACAACAACAATCTCCATTTTTTCTTTAGGGTAGTCTTGTTCAACAAGACTTTTTAGTAATAACTGTAAATTAGATTCCTCATTTCGAACTGCGACAATAATTGAGATTGTAGGAAGAGAAGATTCCGTTTTAAATAATTTTAATCGATGTAAGCCTAAAGTAAAATAAATTGTAAATAACGAATACAAGCATATACTTCCGCAAAAAAAGTAGATTAGTTCCACTTTAAGATATTAGGAAATAATTAGCTATGCCTAAATAGAGTGATACCCCCAAAATATCAATACTCGTTGTAACAAAGGGGCCTGTTGCAATAGCAGGGTCAACATCAAGTCTTTGTAATAAAAGAGGCACTAAAGATCCAAATGCGGTAGCAATAAGCATTGACCCAGCTATTCCAAGCCCCACAACTAATCCTAGGTATGGTGATATATCTAAAAATCTTACTATGGCAAATAATCCAAGCATNAATCCATACAGNATACCAAGAATAACACCAACTCGAATCTCTTTTAAAATTATAGTTAGATTATTACCTACATTTACTCTTCCCGTTGCTAAACCGCGCACAACCAAAGTTGATGTTTGGGTCCCAATATTTCCACCCATTCCAATTATAACAGGTATAAATGCAGCAAGAGCGAGCGTGTTTTGTAATGTATTATCAAAAAAGCCAATTATTGCAGCCGCACAAACTCCACCAATCCAACTTGCAAACAACCAAGGAAATCTACTTTTTGCATTGTCCCAAGAAGATTTCATGAGGATTTCCCTGTCTTTACCTGCTCCAGCCATTTGAAAAAAGTCTTCAGTTGCTTCTTCTCTAATAACATCAACAATTTCATCTACTGTGACTATTCCAAGCAACTGTCCTTCAGCATCCACAACAGGAACCGCGAGAAAATTATATTGGGAAACTATTCGAGCTACCTCTTCCTGATCTGTTTCAGGACGTACAGACTGCAATGAACGTGTCATCATATCTTTTAATCTTGTGTTTTGTGGAGTAGTTACAAGATCCCTTAAAGATATAATACCAACAAGTATATTATCATCATCAATCACATATAGATAAAAGACCATTTCAGAAGACTCATGATCTTGAAGGGCATTAATAGCTTCTTTAGCTATAGTATTTTCATGTAGAGTAAAGACATCTGTATACATTAATGAGCCAGCGCTGTCATCAGGATACCCCATAATTTCTTCCAGCTCTTCCAGCTCTTCGCTTTGCAATAGATCTAAAATAGCTTGTGAATATTCTTCATCAAGGATATTTAGAATAGATGTTTTATCATTTGAAGTAGTGAATTGAATTAATTCAGCAACATGCTCCGCAGATTCGTTTTCTATAAGTCTTTTAATTATAGACTCATCTAACTCCCCCAAGAATTCACCCGTATGATCGTTTGGCTTCATAATAGAAAAAAGTTTATTTTGTTCAACTTCGTTAAAAAATCTAAACAGCAATGCTAAATCAGCAGGATGAGTTTTATCTATAAGCTTACCTAGATTTGTATTCGCCTTTCTCCTTATTAACCTCTGAAATGTATCTCGGAGCAGGTTGATTTCATTACTTATCATTTTTTGTCTCATAGCTATACCTGCACCGATTTATTTAAATTATAAAAACCAAATGATAAACTACATATTGCTAATACAAGAAATATAGGAGAAACATGATTGTTCCAAAGATAATAAGGATTTATTGATTCAGAATAATTAGTTAAAACTAGCGCTGCCCCATTATTTAAACTATGAAGCACTAGGCTGGTTAGAATAGATCCCGTTTTCCAAGCAAGATAACCGAGAATAACACCTAGAAGATATATTTGTATTATCCAAACCGGGTTCATATGTATAAACGCAAAAAACAAACTTGTAACTAATACAGCCCTTGTAATATCCTTCCATGACTCTTCTAATTTTTTTTGTAAAAAACCACGAAATAAAAGTTCTTCTCCAAAGGGCGCTAATACAACAATAGTGGTAGATAAAAGGATCCCTATAAATGAGTAATCAATAATTAGAATATCGGTTAATTGAGCTAATTCTTCTTCAGTCCCAAAAACAAAAGAAAGAATTCGATCCATCTCATCTACAACAGGGATTAAGCCCATGGAAATACATATTGCACTAATGAGCGTTGATAATGATATTGAATTTAATCTTAAGCTTTCTATAATTGGTTCATTTCTGCTAATTAAAAATAGCAGAAGTGGAATTATCATAAAGCCCTGACCAACAAAAAGAGCAATATAGTTGTATGTATTTTGGCTATGCTCGTTTGGCTGTACGGATCCTGCTGCCGCAATAATTGATGCAATTATGAGCGAGGAGAGTACAGAAAAAATTACTACTCCGAATGCAAGTTTGACTGAAATTGTTTGGTTCATATATCAGATCAGGCCCAGGTTTATCCTGTTCTTGTATTTCCATTTATAAAAATTACGGTTATTGACCTTTAAACAAAAGAAGTTCAGTTTTTAGCATTTATTAAGTGGTGCATCAAAATACTACCAGCTATAGATGCATTTAATGAGTCCCCAGATCCAGTAGAGGGGATTGATAAAAAATGATCAATAAATTTTTTATTAGTTTCAGAAATCCCATGACCCTCACTCCCTATAACTAACACCCACTTTTTATTATTATTATAAAAGTCGTACATAGGGGGTCCATTTTGATCTGCCCCAAGAATACAAAAATTATTTTTTTGAAATTCATGTAGGTCAGAATTTCTTAAAATATTTAACATAAAATGTGCACCCATACCACTACGTACAACCTTAGGGTTGAAAACATCTACGCATTTTGGCGACAGGGCAACATTTTTAATTCCAAACCATGCTGCAGATCGTAATATGGTGCCTAAGTTCCCAGGATCTGAAACCTCATCTAAATAGATGCAATTATCAATTATCAGTTTAGTTTTTTTTATATCATTTTTTAGAAGACACGTTGCAAAAACACCAGAAGGGTGTAATGTTTGACATATACTTTTTATAATTTTTTCTTCTAAAACTATNACATCAANNTTTTTNGGAATCAAAGAGAAAATTTGTTGAAAATCATTNGAGGATTTAAACTTNTCTGTTATATAAATTTTTAACACAGNTGCTTTATTACGTAATGCTGATCGNGTTATTCTAAATCCTTCAATTAAATATTTGCCTGATTCTTTACGACCTTTTTTTGTTGATAGGCTCATAAGGGTTTTAATTTCTNTATTACTTATCATTTTGATAAACAANTTTTCCATCAACAAAAGTATAAAGNACCTTTACTTCTGGTATATCANCCGGATCTATTAAACTTAGATTTTTNTTTAAAACTGTAAAGTCAGCTAAATAATCTTTTTCAATTGATCCATAAAAGCTTTCAGCAAACATGCTATACGCACTCCATTCCGTAATAGATGATATTGCTTGATCAATGGACATCTTTTCATTTGAAAGCCATCCGTTTTCAGGCCAACCATCNAAATCTTTTCTTGTAGTTGCAGCGTAAATCCCTAAAAGAGGATCTGGAATTTCAACTGGAGCATCAGACCCACCAGGGATGATGGATCCTGCTTTTAACAAAGATTGCCACGGATAAGATTGATGAACTCTNTCAGGGCCNAATCTTTCATCTATCCAATACATGTCACTTGTACAATGTNTTGCTTGCATAGATGGAATAACTTCTAATTCCTTAAATCNNTTGATGTCTTCACTATGAATNATTTGTGCATGCTCTATACGGTTTCTTAATGGTCTATAACCATTTTCTTCAAAAATATTTAAAACTAACCGATTAGCTTTATCTCCAATACAATGTATAGCTACTTGCAAACCTGCATCNTTNAATATTTTTACTTTTTTACGAATTTGTTCTTCNCCTGTAATGGTAAGNCCAATATTATTTGGATCATCGGAATATGGTTCTAATAGATATGCCCCTCTTGATCCCATGGCTCCATCAAAATATATTTTTACACTTTGCACAAATAAATAATCATTAAAATTTTCTGGCCCATTATCCATATAATTTTGATAATCGTTTATATTGTTATTCAACATGGCATTAACACGAATAGACAGTTTATTTTCTTTAATTAATTCTTTTAATATCGTAATTGTTTCAATGTCTGTACCGGCATCATGAATAGAGGTTAATCCAAACCTATTAAGCTTTTTAACAGCTTTTTTTATGTACCTTTTCTTATCATGAGTATCATCATTAGGTATAAACTCATCAATTAAATCAATAGCATTATCAATAAATATGCCAGTGGGAAACCCATTCTCATCTCTTATAATTTTCCCTCCTTTTGGGTCCTTTGTTTTTTCATCAATTCCACAGATTGATAATACTTTTGAATTAACCCAAGCAGCATGTCCATCAATTCTTCTTAAATAGACAGGTTGATCTTTTGCAACTAGATCTAAATCTTCCTTTGTTGGAAATTTAATTTCTTTCCAATCATTTTGATCCCATCCTCGGCCTTCAATCCATATTTTCGATTTATCATAAGCTTTAGCCACTATCTCAGTTATTTCCAAAACACTTTTTGTCCCAACAAGATCTAACTTCTCTAAAGACTTGCCATAACCGACAAGATGCATATGAGAATCAGAAAAGCCTGGATAAACATAGCCGCCATTAAGGTCAATTATTTCATCACCTGATAGGTTATTACCGATAGATAATACTTTTCCATTTGATAAAGATATTGAGTTTGCCTCAGGGTGACTGGGAATACTACAATTGCTTAGAACAGTTATCATTGGATCATTACATGAAATTATTATTAAAAGATAGAAAAAATATAGTTTGGCTACAAAAGCTGTCTTTTTCATTAATTATATGAAAGAAAATAGTATTATTATTTATTTAAGAAAATGTATGATTAGTAACTTTGTATTGAATGCCCTATTGATGTCCGCTAATTTCTCTATAACTAATTTAACAAATCATTATAATGTCTAAAGGTATAACTTCTCAAAAAGATAACTATGCAACGTGGTATACAGATGTGATAATAAAATCTGGCCTTGCGGATTATGGCCCCGTTAAAGGGACTATGGTCATTAAGCCTTATGGATATGAATTATGGGAAAACATCAAATCAGCGCTTGATAAAATGCTAAAAGATAGTGGACATGTGAATGCATATTTCCCATTATTTATACCAAAATCATTTTTAGCTAGTGAAGCAAAGCATGTGGAGGGGTTTGCAAAAGAATGCGCTGTAGTTACACATCATAGGCTTCGTACAACTGAAGATGGACAGGGCGTAGAGGTGGACCCTGAGTCAAAACTTGAAGAAGAGGTAATTGTTCGCCCAACATCTGAAACAGTAATTTGGGCTATGTACAAAAAATGGATACAATCTTATCGAGACCTTCCTCTTTTAATTAATCAATGGGCAAATGTTGTTCGTTGGGAGATGCGAACAAGATTGTTTTTACGTACAACAGAGTTTTTATGGCAAGAAGGTCATACGGCACATGAAACAAACGAAGAAGCAGAACAAGAAACATTAAATATACTGAGTTTTTATCAAAACCTTGCAGAAGACTATTTAGCGATACCTGTTTTAACAGGAATTAAAACAGATGCAGAAAAATTTGCAGGTGCAGAAAAAACTTATTCAATCGAAGCAATGATGGGAGATAAAAGGGCTTTACAGGCAGGGACCTCACATAATTTGGGTCAAAACTTTGCTAAGGCTTTTGATGTAACTTTTCAAGATCGTGAAAATAAGGAAGAATTTGTTTTTGCTACAAGCTGGGGTGTAAGTACCAGGCTGGTTGGGGGCGTTGTTATGGCGCATGGAGATGATAATGGACTAGTCCTGCCTCCAAAAATTGCACCAATACAAGTAATTATTATTCCTATAGCAAAAACTGATGCTGATAAAGAAACAGTCATGGCGCATGTTAATGATATTGTAAGCCAATGTCTTAAAAAAGGAATACGTATTAAAGTAGATGATTCTAACAATTCTCCTGGCTTCAAATTTAATGAATGGGAGTTAAAAGGTGTTCCGATACGACTTGAGATTGGAGTAAGAGACGTTTCCAATCGGGAAGTAGTTTTGGCTAGAAGAGACTCTGGTCATAAGCAATCGGTTAAATTGGATAAACTGCTTAAATCAATTCAAAACTTATTAGATGAAATCCAAAAAAATATTTTACATAAAGCAACAGATTTTAGAGATAAAAATACATATAAAGTAAAAAGCTATAAAGAGTTCAAAGATATAATCAATAAAACCGGCGGTTTTATTCGATGTGGATGGGATGGTTCTGAAGAAACTGAAACTGCCATAAAAAATGAAACTAAAGCAACAATTAGATGTATACCTTTTGATAGCAACCCAAAAGGGATGAAATGTGTCTATTCTGGAAAAGATGCTTTATATGAAGTTGTTTTTGCAAAAGCATATTAATTATGATTATTCATTCGTCTGCAATTGTTCTAAGGCGGTTTTCTTATAGTGATACTAGTATTATTGCACGATGCTTTACTAAAGAAATGGGTAAACTAAGTTTTATAATTAGAGGAGCTAAAAGAAAAAAATCACCTCAAAGTGCATTTTATGAACCAATGAGCCATTTAGATTTAGTTTTTAGCCATAACAAGAGGAGAGACCTACATTTTGTAACAAAAGCAAGTTTTTCATCAACATATTTAAACATATATAAAGATCTAAAGCGCATTGCATATGGAATGGCTATAGTTGAATTGACAGAAAAAACTATAATTGATGAAGATCCTAACCAAAGACTATTTGATGA
>NZXJ01000050.1 GCA_002701945.1 Fidelibacterota bacterium | reverse complement strand
TTTATGTTCTTATAATATTTATATACAAATATTTTTAGCACTCTATCAAAAAGAGTGCTAAAACATATGAATTATTTTCCTGTACTACCAAATCCCCCGTCACCTCTATCCGAATCACTTAATTCAGAAACTATTTCAAAGCTTATTGGCCCTCCATCCATAGATACCAATTGGAATAGTCTCTGTCCTGGTTTAATAGTAAATGGAGTATTCTTTATATTATCTACTGCAGAAATAATTTCTCCTCTATATCCAGCATCAATTAAACCAACAGAGTTACATTGCCTGAGTGGAGTTTTTGATATACTCGATCTTGGCATTAGTAAATATGGTAACCCGTCAGTGTTTTCACATGCAATATGAGATTTGATCATAGCAGTTTCTCCAGGTTCAATAGTTAATTCATCAATAATAAATAAATCAAGTCCAGCATCCCCTTGATGAAAATGCCCATGATTCTCATACAGATCTCGGGCATTATTAGATAAGATTTTTATTTTAAGATGCATAGAATCAATTTCGATATACAATCCAAGCTAGGTATATCCAACCTAAAATAAATGACATTCCTCCTATTGGTGTTAGCATACCTAACCATTTAATATTACTAACCGCTAAAAGATATAGAGATCCAGAAAAAAGAATAATTCCTAATATAAAACATAAAGCTGGAAACCATAAAAACTGATGAGGAAAATTATATCCCAATAATCCAATTAATATCAATGCAATTGAATGGTAAGCTTGGTATTGAATACCTTTTTCATATATTCTTAAATAATCAATAGATATTTTTTCTTTTAAGATATGAGCGCCAAAAGCACCAGATAAAACTGTTAAAGCCAATAATAAAGAACCACCAATTATAAATATTTTCATTTTGGTGAATTTTGATGAATTAAAGTACGTATGGGAAATGGTATATCAATACCTTCTTTATTATATCGCTCATGTAACCTTCTTATAAATACATCAATAATATTATGCTGATCACCATATTTCTCAGCTTTAAAATATACTTTTAGGTTAATACTTGAATCTCCAAATTCAAAAAAACGTACTAAAGGTTTATCCTTTTTACTACATCCATCCACGCTTTTAGCTACATTATCAGCTACTTCATTCGTAATTCTAGCTACTTTTTCAAGATCACTATCATATGAAACGCCAACAGAAACTCTTACAGAAAATGAAGATTCTCTAGTATCGTAATTTTTGATTATGGCGCTAGACAGCCTTGAATTCGGGATATTTATTACATTATTTGTACGTTCTAACATAGTTGTGTTACGCCAGGTAATATTTGTAATGTACCCTCTTTCTCCAGAATCAAGTTGTGCAAAATCACCTGGTTTTACCTTTCCACTTAATAGAATATGTAATCCACTAAAAATATCGCTTAGGGTATCTTTCAACGCTAGTGAAATGGCTAATCCGCCAACACCTAAGGCAGTTAGAATAGGAGTTATGGCAATATTTAAAGAATCAAGAATAATCATAACTCCTATACCCCAAACAATTATATAAACAAAGTTTGTAAACATAGTTGTTGAAGGGAATCCCTGACCTTGTTTTTCAGCCCAAAGATTAAAAAGACCAACCAACATTTTACTTATAGATAAAGTAATAGAAAGAATTAGAATAATAAGTATAATTGTTGATAAAGACTGTTTGTAGGAATCTAATGAATCTGATAAAGCAACACTTTCTACTGCAATCGAGAAAGAGGCAAGAAAGAACCATAGAATAATGTGCGGCTCTAATGATTTAAGAATTATATCATCACCTCTCCANTTTGTTTTATCAGCTAACGCNGATAAACGTTTATGNAGAAATCTCTTTATNACCCANCCCGTAAGAATACCAATAAATATGACAAGNANAGGATTACCCCAAATGAATAATTGTTGAATGACTTTATCTAACATAATCAAATAAAATTACGATTATTAATTCTAATCTGCACTCGAATATGGACCAATAACCAATTCTTTTTTTCCACCTGGGTAAAGTATATCAATATTAGGCTCACCTATCGATGTCCAGGTTCTTGATAACATTATTATACCCTGGTCATAAACATTCAATGATTGCAAATCAAAGTATTCACCCCAGTACCATTCTATCCCATGTTTTGTACTATTCATGAATGTACATTCATATTTTGGGTTACCATTAAAATGAACATTTGATTTCGTTCTTAACCCAAGAGTTGGATCTGTAATATTTACACCTGACTCAGTCCAAACTTTTTCTTCAATTATTTCCTTTCCTCTATAGACTCGAATATTTTTAAATCTACCATTTTCATAATATTCAAATAAAACAACTGGACTACCAGCATAATAATATCCTTCTTTCATTATGGCGCCNGATGGACTATAAACACGCATTATTCCTTGAAGTTTTCCATCATTAAACATGGTAATACTTGAAATATATTCTTCACTATACCACCTAGTAATCAAACCACTAAGCTTATCATTAAGATAGTAACCCTCTTCTTCTTTTACTCCATTTAAGTCCCAATTTTTAAAGACACCTGAACGTTTTCCATCTTGAAAAGTGATAAGTGACTGCATCTGTCCATCATTATAAAATANTTTCATTTCCCCATGTAACATATCATTGATATAGTTCATTAACTTATATGGTTNTTTACCATCAAAATAAATAGTACTTAATCCATTTAACATTCCGCCTGAATAGANTTTAATTGAATCTTTTTTNCCATTTCTATTAAACCATTTCCATTCTCCAATTTTCAATCCAAGGTTATAATTACCATCTACAGCTATATTGCCATTAGTATTCCAGATTTTATATTCACCATGATAATTATTTTCCATATATGAGATTAATGAATCTAATCCGTTTTCTTCACTATACCACTTCCAACGACCTTCCTTGTTATCCTGATAATAACCACCTTTTATTTTAACCTTACCATCATTATCATAAACTTGCATCGGGCCATCTTTCAATCCATTATTATAAGTAAGCATTCTTATTTTAATCTTGCTTTTCCACCAAACCCACTCNCCATGAGGAATATCNTNTCTATATTCTCCACTTGAAATTTTATTACCTTTTATATCAAATTCTTTATATTTACCATGTTTTTTATTATCCAAGAAATCAATCACTAACTGAGGTTTTCCATTAATAAAATAATCAATATACTGCCCATTAAGTATCCCTTGATTAAATGATCTTACAGAGTCAATAAGCCCATCATTTCCATACCAAGTCCATTTTCCTGATAACTCTCCATTATTAAAATTTCCATTAGCAAATTTTTTTCCTGATTTNTGCCAGGAATAATATTTACCATTTGGTTGACCTTCCTTAATATCTTGGANATAAAATTTGCTACCATTACGGTNATATCTGATTANTTTGGTTGTGGTCGAGTCAGAACTTGAACCATTTCTAATTACTTTATAATCTCGAGTTAGTTTTATTCTGCCATTATCATATCTATCAATGATTTCAGTTTTTGGGGNACAACCAAATAATGATAGTGTATAAAAAAGAATTATAAGGTTAACAATTGTTACCAACATTCACGCGCACGTAATAATTTCCTTAGCAATGAGCACTGGTATCAAAATATATAATATTGAATCGCGGATAAGATAATATAGAAAAAAAACAACTAGTACTATAGGGCCTTTTTGTTTTAATAGAAGTTTTAAGCCACCTTCTTTCCTAATATCATTCCATTCACGAAAAAATTTCGGCTTTACAAACTTCATTCATTCTTTAATTCAATTTTGTCAAATTTCAGATTTTCGTATTTTTCCCAAATTGTTTCGCCAGATGCCTGTTGGAATCGAAAAGCAAAAACTAGAGCATCCATAAAAGTATTATTTTGAAATTCTTTATGGCTATAATACTCATCAATCCANCCTATAAATTCCTTGATATCTATTTCTTCTAGCTGATCAAAAATCCCAAAGACTGTCTCNGCTTTATTATCATAATACCATTGTGTTACTTTATCGTAACCAACTTCCTTTTTAAGCGCATCATATGTTTCATAGACTTGAGTCATATAAGAAAATAAATATATACTTTTCTCTTCTTGATCTAGNGTCGTCCAATATAAAGATATGATATTTCTCTCTTCATAATCCCAGTTACTATCTTGTGCATATATTATTGAATTTGTAGTTAATANTAATNCAATTAGANNAGAAGAAAATAATATGTGATTGTTTTTCATATTTGAATGTAGGAATTTTACGAATAAAACTTATTATAATAGCAATCAAATCTATGTTTAAGATTTAGGAAAACATTAATTTGATTCAACCCAATCACCATTATCCTTAATTAAATCTATAAGAGCTTCAACTGCTATTTCTGCAGGTATATTTCTTTTTACTACTTCATATCCTTTATAAAGGGATATTTGCCCGACTCCTGTACCAACATATCCATAGTCTGCNTCAGCCATTTCACCTGGCCCGTTAACTATGCATCCCATAATTCCAATCTTTACACCTTTNAGATGATTTGTTCGTGATCTGATTTCACCTGTTACTTTTTGAAGATCAAATAATGTTCTTCCGCAGGAAGGGCAAGATATATATTCAGTTTTGGATATACGTGTTCTAGTTGCTTGCAAGATACCAAAACTTAGTTTTGTATTGATATCATTAGAAAAATCAGAGCATAGCCAAACACCATCACCAAATCCATCTAATAATAAAGATCCAATATCTGTAGAACTAGATAATTGAAANTCATCTTTTGTTTTCTGAAAATACTCTTTTTTAATTATAACTGGAACTTCCCAATTGAGACTAACAAGTTCAAAAAAGAATCTTCTTATATCTGCAACTGCATGTTTATTTTTTGTTTGAATTAATATAACTACAGAATCATCATTTTTAAGTTTTAAAATATCAGANGATAAAGAATCAGTAGTTAACACATTAATAAAATTTATCGTTCCTTTATCTCCCTCATGATCAAGATATTGATCCAATGTAAATAATGGGAAAGTTTGATCAGTTTTTTTCCATGATTCTATATTTTGAATAACATTAAGCGTTCCTGGTAAACTAAAGTCTATGTTTTCATTACCTATATAGATGTAATCTACAGCCTGATCACTAATTATCCATTTATCAATATTTTTAGAATATTTATAGCCTATTTGCTCTAAATCTTTCTTTAATGATTTATTTCTTTTTGAAAGGTCAATAAATACACGTGGAACTTGTTTTTCCCCAATATTATTTATTAAAACAGAATTTCTTTTAGAATAACTATATGGTTGGAAAGATGGGTTAATAATTGGTGGTATTTTTGCATGTTTACTACGTTTTTTATACCGTTTAATTAATTCTTTTGCNACCGGTATTTCTAGTTCAGGTTCTTCTGTCAAAGAAACGCGGATTGTATCTCCAATACCATCTTCTAATAAAGCACCTATCCCAACCGCAGATTTTATACGACCATCCTGCCCTTCACCTGCTTCAGTAACCCCTAGGTGTATAGGATAGTTCATACGTTCTTTTTTCATCATAGCCACAGCTAATCGATATGCTTGTACCATAACTTGAGTATTACTTGCTTTCATAGANATTATTAAATCATAATAATTTAATTTTTCACATATTCGAATAAATTCTAATGCAGATTCTACCATACCGAGCGGCGTATCTCCATATCTACTTAATATCCTATCAGAGAGAGAACCATGATTAGTCCCTATACGCATAGCAGTATTATNTTCTTTACAAACCTTAACTAAAGGAATNAATCTCTTTTTTATCCTATCTAATTCTTCAGAATATGATTCATCATTATAATCTATATGTTCAAATTTCTTTTTGTCTGCATAGTTACCAGGGTTAATTCTGACTTTTTCAACAATCTCAGCTGCAATAAGAGCAGCATTAGGAGTAAAATGTATATCTGCTACTAAAGGGGTATCATAACCCTTATTACGAATTTCTTTTTTNATATTTATCAGATTTTCTGCTTCACGTTTACTTGGTGCAGTAATTCTAACTAATTCAGACCCTGCCTTAATCATTCTTATAGATTGTTCAACAGTCTCTTTAGTATCCATTGTATTTGTTGTTGTCATTGATTGCAACCGTATGGGGTTTTCACCTCCAATAGATATTGAACCAACTTTTACTTCTCTAGTTTTAAAACGTGAATATTCTGTTAAACTATTACAAAAATGATCTGGAGCTATTGTCACCTAGTATTCCTATTTTTTGAAAGGTCTAATTAAATAGCTCTCTGCTTCTTTAATTGCATAAGAATAATTATCCAATTGAATGCAATCACGATAATATTTGACAGCATTTTTTCTCTCTCCAAGAATATCATGTATTTTACCTTTTAAAAGCATTGCATTACCTAAAACTATATCTAACTCTGCACCATAATTTTCAATAGCAATATCTAATGAAGATAAAGCTAAAGGATAATCTCCATTTAAATAGTGATATAATGCCCACTCATATTTCCTATANGCAAGAAACCAATCTTTATGAATGTCTGTCAAATCTGGAAACATTGTGTCAAGCATCAGTAACGATTGATAGGCATCTGTTAATAACGAATTATTAAGTAGGCTTTCAGTATACAGNACTCTATAATAGTAACGTTTAGGAAAATTTGAAACAAGATCATGACTAAAAAGAAGAGCAAATTTTGGTTTAGGATTTATCCAAAGATGCATAAATACTAGCGTTCCTTTAGCTTCTATCCAAGACCATTGGCCATTTTCTGCTGCATTTAAAATCTTTTTTTCACCAGATACTTTTGATGGATTTAGACCAAACATCCCAGAGGCAGCCCAACGTACTAAAGTATTTGACATACCAGCATAATATTCTACAATTCCNAAAGGTAACTGTGTATCTATAATCTCAGGGTTATTATTTGCCACATCTAAAACTATACTAAATCCTTTATAACCCCACAGCAAAGTATTTAGCCATTCTTTTCGTCCAAGAGAAACTCTAGCTTTTAATCCGATTGTTGATCCAAGATATAATTTATAATTAGGATCATCAGGAAATCTATCAATCAATTCATTATAAACTGGTATAATTAAATCAATATCTTTTNTTAATGAATGCCAAGTAACATCTAATGGGTCATGAGCCTGACTATGGAGCCACCTTGCTGCAACCCAGGTCAAATGTACTGTAGGATTTTCTGGGTAATCTATCCTCGCATTATTTAAAATCGTTATTGCTTTCCCGGTATCATAGTTATAAAAAGATCTAACAGCCTTCCATATAACTTCATCACCNGAATACTGTGCATTTAAAAAACAAACAAGGTGTAGAATAGTGAAATAAGAAAATTTCATCTATAATAAATTATAGACTAGGATATTATCCGAACTAGGAACCTAGACGTTTTGATAATATCAGCCAACCCTTTGCATCATTATCTTCTGGATTTATCTGCAAACTTCTATTCCATGCTGCTATTGCAAGTTGATGCTCATTCATCTTCCAGTAGGTTACTCCCATTCCAGTATACGCACTAGAATCATTTGGACGTAACTCTAAAACTTCTTGAAAAGCTGATAATGATTCCTTAAACATAGCTTTATCTTGGTAGAAACGACCCAGCGTCCTAAAAGCACCTGGTAACCAAGCATAAGAATTAGAGTTTACACTTAGTGCATTTTCAAAAGAGGTTCTACCTAGGCCTGGCTCGCCCAATCGATTATATTCTACAGCTAAGATATAATATGCTTGCGGTAATAGATTCCGGACAAGAGGGTGTTGATTCTGATAGTGCAATAAATCTTCCCANACNGATNCTGCAAGCCCCCATTCTTGCGCATTAAAATAACTTAAACCTTGCATATATCTTGCATCAAGGTNCTGTGTATCAAGGTAGACAACATCGCCAAAACTTAATGCTGCATATATATATTTTCCCATATTGTAATACAGGTTTGCTAAACCTAGGTGGGACTGTTTATGCTTAGGATCCATTTTAATTGATTTTTGAAAAGATGCTTTAGCTAAATCAATTTCACCTAATTCAGTATAAGAAACAGCCTGCAAGTAAATGAACCCATTTTGATCTGGATAACTTTCAATGGCTTCATTAGCCATGGAAATAGCTTCATTAAATCTACCCTCATTAATCTTTTCATGTATTAATGTTAATTTTTTAGCCGGCCCCTCTGGCGCCTTAGAGGCTGTACGCACTAATACTTGTCTGCTCATTTCTAATCCAGGNGAGCCCTCATCCTTTATGGCCAAAGCATCTAATGTGCCTTTATGATTAGGATCAAGATCTAATGCCTCTTCATAAGATTGTCTCGCTTTTTGCAAGTCACCTAATTTTTCGTATAATGATCCAAGATAAAAATGTGAATCAGGATTATTATAATGTCGAGCAACTTGTCGAAGATAAACATCCTTTGCCTTAGACCAATTCCCATTAACTTCATAATGCAAACCAAGCTGTCTTTGAATACGTAAATCACCAGGAGAACTATCGGCTGCTTGTTCAAAATCTACAGTANTATATACAGGCCTAGATTCTAACCTTGTCAATTGTCTTTCTCTTTGAGGATCAATATACTTCATAGCTCTACCCATTTTTCTTTTTGAATCAGAAAGATCATTGTTCAAATCATAAAGTTCTCCAGCTAACTGCATTGCGCTTAAGCTTGGCTTTTTAGGTTTAGCTATAGAAGATTTTTTACTAGATCCTTTCTTTAAAAGACCATTAATTTTTGATATATAAGATTTTGTAGTTTTTGAAGGGCTAATCTTGTGTGCTCTTTTAAAATCACCTAAAGCAGCTTTATAATTTTTTGCTTTTAATCTTTTCTTACCTCTATCAAGATACTTTTTTGCTTGAGGATTGGATTTTGAAGATTTCTTTTTCTTAGACTTAGATTTCTTTTTTGATTTACTTTTCTTTCTTGAACTAGATTTTTTCTTTTTTCCGCTTGATTTTTTTGAATTGCTTTTGTTTTTAGTTGCAGACTTGGAGCTTCCAGATCTTTGCGCTAATAATTCTGATGATTGAAACGGTAAAATTGTAGTAAATAGTAGCAATATTACTATTCTAATAATCCATCTGGTATGTGAATAATGCATGTGGACTGCAAACAATTTACGAAAATGCAATCAGTCTGTCAGCGAAATAATTTTATTACCTGCTATTTTATTAATGAACCAAATAATTCATATTCGTTGAAATCATCAATTTTAACTTTGCAAATAGTCCCTTTTTCTAGCTTTTCATTAATTCTTACTATTTTGTCTATCTCTGGAGCATCATACTGAGTTCGTCCAATTGAAATATCTTTACCAACTTCATCAATAATAACTTTATGAGTTTCACCTACCATTGAACTATTTCTTTCATGATCTAAATCATTCTGAATATCCATAATTATCGCTTTTCTTTCGTCCTTTAATTCTCTTGGAACATTATCTGTTAAGTCAGCAGCAATAGTACCTTCCTCCTCAGAATAAGTAAAAACACCTAAATGATCAAATTTAATATCTGATATAAAGTCTGTTAATTCTTTAAAGTCTTCCTCCTCTTCCCCAGGATAACCAACTATAATTGTAGTTCGAATACTGATGTTAGGGATAGCATTACGCAAACTATCAATTTTTTTACGAATTCCTTTTTGGTCTAATCCCCTTCTCATAGATTTTAATAAATTATCAGAAGCGTGTTGAACTGGCATATCAATATAATCGCATACCCTATCTGATTTTGCCATAGCATCTATAATTCTTTGATTAAGGTGAGCAGGGTGTGCATAATGAATTCGTATCCATTCAGGACCATTATCAATTTGATCTAACTGTGATAATAAATCACTTAAATAAACCTTTTTATTTAAATCCCAACCATAAGATGTTGTATCTTGAGCTATTATCATTAATTCTTTTATTCCATTATCTACTAATCTATTTGTTTCAGAGATTAATTCTGGTATAGTTCGACTTTTTTGTAGACCTCTCATTAATGGGATACTGCAAAAAGAACATCCATTATCACATCCTTCAGCAATTTTTAGATATGCATAATGAGATGGAGTAAGAATAGATCTAAAAAATAAAGGATCATCTTTCCCATAATCTTTTCCAGTTATAAAAGAAGCAATTTGTTTATGGTCATTAGTTCCAAAGAAGCGATCCACTTCTGGTATTTCTTTTTTTAAGTCATCATGATATCTTTCCGATAAACAACCCATAACTACTAATTGTTCAATTGAACCTGTTTTTCTCAATTCAGCAGCTTGCAAAATAGTATCTACAGACTCTTCTCTTGCTAGGTCTAAAAATCCACATGTATTTACAATAACTGTGTCTGCATTATCAGGCTCTTCTGTTACGTCATATTGAGTATTTTTTAAACCACCAAGTAATATTTCAGAATCTACTAGATTCTTTGCACATCCAAGGCTAATAAGGTGTAGTTTTTTTCTGTCTTTATTCATTATCTAATATAGAATTTATATAGTAATTATGGTCAAATTTTTCTAAATCTTCAATGTTTTCCCCTACCCCTAGAAACTCTATAGGTATGTTAAATTCTTTGTTTAGCGCAAAAACAATCCCACCTCTTGCTGTACCATCCATTTTAGTAAGTACAGCTGAATTAATGTCTGTATAGCTTAAAAATTCCTTTGCTTGAAATAATGAGTTCTGACCTAAGGTTGCATCAATTGTAATCATTGTACTTAAAGAATAATTTGCAAATTTTTCTGATATAGTTCTTTTCATCTTCTGTAGTTCAAGCATAAGGTTTTTATTTGTATGAAGCCTACCTGCCGTATCAATAATAATAATTTCAGAATTTTGAGAATTTGCAGCGGACATACCATCGTAAATAACTGAAGATGGATCCTTTGCAGATTGATTACTTATCATTCGAACATCAATTCTATTCGACCATATTTTTAATTGATCTAAGGCTGCAGCTCGATAGGTATCAGCAGCAACTAGTAAAACATTATTACCCTTTGATTTATAGTAATTAGCAAGCTTAGCTGCAGTCGTTGTTTTTCCTGTTCCATTAACACCAATAATTAATTTAACAAAAGGGATAGAATGATCAGCTATATTATTTGATTTTAATATTTTTATCATATAATCTTTAACCATATCGACATAATTAACATTCGTACTATTTTTAATTAAATTGATTATTTCTGTACTAGTATCAACACCAATATCTGCAGATATAAGGGTGCTTTCCAATATGTCCAGGGTTTCAATTGATACTTTATTCTTTTGCAGAGACTTAAAAGAATCTGATATGCTTTTTCGAGTTTTTGTTAATGCATTAAATAGTTTGCTAATCATATTATTATCAAAGGGTTTTGTATTCTTCAATAAAGGTTCTATAATATTTTACCCAACTGATAATTAAAAGATACGAAGCAACAACTAAACATAGAAAAGGGAGATATGGAATAGCATCAATCCTAAATATATGAAAAAATATTCCCATTGTTGTAATACCTGCACCCCATTTACCCCACCAATTTGAGTGAAGAACAAATTGAGTGTGATTTAACAGATAAATAGCTGGTAATGCTATTGATACATATCGAAACAAGTAGAATATAAAGAACCAAGTAGGGAATCTTCCTTCATATACCATAAAAGCAGTGATAGCAAGTATAACAATAAAATCTGAAATAGGATCTAACCATTGACCAAAATGAGTAACATTATGAGATTTTCTTGCTACCCATCCATCTAGTGCGTCTGATAATATTGCAATTACTATCAACCAAAAAGTATAATTAAGGTACTGTTCATCACGAAGAGTATAAATAATAGGTATTGCTAATAAAGCCCTTAATAAACTAATAAAGTTTGCAAGCGTTAGAATCCTTGATGGATCTGTAATCCTTCTTTTAGTGCTATTTTCATTCATAATATAAAATATAGTTATTTATTATGAATAAATTAACATCCATAATTTAATCACGTATAATGCCTCTTACTATTCTTGTAGATGCACCAATATTATTATGAATAACATTAGTAGCGGCTTCACTCGCCTTCAATAATACTTTTTCATTATTAATTAATTCATTTGTGATATTATAAAATTCTTGACCACTTCTAACAGACCATCCCCCTCCAAGATCAATTAATTCTTTAGCTTCATGAAAATTATCATATTGGGGACCAAAGATTACTGGCAATCTTGCAATTGCTGGTTCCATAACATTGTGAATTCCTGCAGAAAAACCCCCTCCAATATATGCAATAATTCCTTCCCAATATAATTGGGATAACACACCAATTACATCAACAATAATAACTCTGGGAAAATTTTTATTATCAGTTTTTTGTTTACTATAAATGTCAACTGAAAATCCCTTATCTGAAAAATAATCAAAAACTAAACTAATTTGCTTTGGAATTGGTTCATGTGGCACCCAATAGATATGTAAATCATTATTTTCATTAATTAAATCCATTAAGCCTTCTATTATATTTTTTCTATCCTCAATATGCATACTTCCTAATATTATACTTTTCCTTCTTTTTAAAATTCCTTTTGTATGTTCTATTGAATATTGATCAATAGATTTATTTACTTGATCATATCTAGGGTTACCTAAAACACGTGTAATTACATTGTTAGTTTCATTTAAAATTAATCGAAGTTTTTTATCATCATTCTTTGTTATCGTATATATGGAATGAAAGTTTTTATAGACATATCCATAAAAGCTTTTAACCAAGGGGATTAACTTTTTTGTATTTTTTTTAAACTTAGCTGCAAATAAAACTGTTGGTATATTCATTTTTTTCGCATTCCATATCAAATTAGGCCAAATATCATATGCAGCAAAAATTAGTTTTTTAGGTTTAATAATCTTGAGGATCCTTCTAGTTGACCAAGGAAAATCAAAGGGAAGATAAATTTTACAATCAATTATTTTATCATCTACATTATTATATCCAGATGGTGAAAAAAAACTAACAATTATTTTTATTTTGGGTTCTATTTCTTTTAAGCCTAATAAAACGGGTTTAGTTTGGAGAAACTCTCCGTGAGAAGAGACATGAAACCAATATATAATCTGATCTCCTTTACCAAGAGACTTTATGTAATGGTCTAAAATACCAAAAGTATTAAATCGACCAAAAAAACCCTCTCTTATTTTCTTATTTATAATTAAGCCTATAATGCCAATAATTACCATTATTGGCAAAAAAATAATATTATAAAGGAAGTACCATATGAAGATCATCTATCTAAAATGCCCCTGATAGAGTTTATTACATCAGAGCTAGAAATTTCATTTATGCAATATTGTTGAGGTCTAAAACAAGGACTTCGACCATTTTGACTACACGGTCTACACCAAATTTCTTTTTCTACAGTAGATGATCTTTTTAACATAACTCCACCACCCATTTGAGTATTAGTTGGACCTAAAATCATTAATACGGGAACACCCAATGCCTCTGATGCATGCACCAATCCTGTATCACTTCCAATTGTAAAACTAGATAATGAAATTAACGCAATAGATTCTCTTAAAGATAATCTTCCAAAAAGGGAAGTAACATTATTATTGATTTTATTAATTGAGTTACATATATCATCATTATTTCCACCTAACATAACTACTTTATATTTAAGACTCTCAGTAATATAATTTATTACTTTACTATACCTTTTCTTGAGCCAGGTTTTCTGCTTCCATGCAGCTCCAGGTATTAATGTTATAAATGATCTATCTACACCATTATTTTTAAGAAGTAATTCAGCTTCATTCCTTTCAATTTTTGATACAACCAATTTATTATCTGGTATATTATAATTTTTGACTAATATTTTGTTTAGACATTGATGATAAAGCCATCGCTGAGAAAAATTATTATCAAAATCATTCCTATTAAACTGAATCATTTTAAACCTCTTCCACCTTGGTTTTTTATAAATGATTTTTTGAATACCTTTAATATGATTTAATATGATTTTAGATCGAATAACATTATGAAAATCAATTATCAAATCATATTTACGATCAGATATTTTCTTTCCAATATTTTTTAATTGATTGTAGTTAAAAAATCTAGAGATTGTTATGATACGATTAACAAATGGTTGACCTATTAATATTTCAGCGTATTCATCTAAAGTAATAATGTCAATTTTAGCATCGGGAAACTGATCATTTAATGTCTGCAGAGGAGATGTTAACTGTACAATATCACCTATAGAACTGAACCTTAAGACCAAAATGGTCCTTAGCTTTTGCATACTAATAGTTTCTGTTAGAATTAAAAGCTACTAGGTCAATCAATGATTGTCTGTAAGCTGAATCTGGATATTCACTTATAGCTTCAATAGCTTGATTACTAAACTCATCTATTTTTTGTTTAGCATAATCAAATCCACCTGAGGAATTAATTAATTGTTTTAATTTCTTGATGTCGTCTTTCGATTTATTTTTAATATTTAGAATTTTCTTAACTAATCTTGATTCAGGCTTTTTTAAATTCGAATAAGAATAAATTAAGGGTAGAGTAATCATATTCTTCTTTACATCAGCGCCTACATTCTTACCAGTTTTTGATTCATTTCCTAATATATCAAATAAATCATCTTTAATCTGAAATGCCATACCTAAATTTTCACCAAAGATACGCATATTATTTCTGTCAGCATTATTTTTTGAAGATGTTATAGCTCCTAACTCACAAGAAGTTGAAATAAGACTTGCTGTTTTTTTATTAATCATATCATAATAAATTTTTTCTGTCATTGATCTTGTTAAGCTCTTTTCTATTTGCAATATTTCTCCTGAACTTAGCTTTTCTGCAGTTTGAGATATCAAATCAAGAGCCTCAAAATCTTTTATACCTACTAAATTAATAAGTGCTTTACTTAGAATAAAATCACCCATTAAAACAGAAACTTTATTTTTCCAGATTCTATTTACTGATGTAAAACCTCTTCTCGTTGTAGCATCATCAACAACATCATCATGTATCAATGTTGCGATATGTAATAATTCAATCATTGCTGCAGATCTATAACTATTTAAACAAGGTTTTCCACAAACTCTAGCAGATAGAATAGTTAATATTGGTCTAATATGTTTGCCTTTATGCCTAAGAATATATTTACCAACTGTATTAACTAGACGCACCTCGGATTTAAGAGCATCTCGTAGTTCTGCTTCAAAAAGTTTTATATCTTCAAATATTGGTGCAGTGATATCTTTAAGTGTATTTAAATCGTTTTTCATATCTATATAATCATTTTTTTTAATTTCATTTATTTCTTTTAACCATCCAAGATACGCCGATACTAATTTCATATAATATAGCAAGAGGGATCGTCATAAAAACCAGACTTATAGGATCTGGTGGTGTAATAAATGCAGACAAAATTAAAATAAAAACTAATGCATGTCGACGGTAATGACGCATAAACGCGGGAGTTAAAATCCCTATACTACTCAATATAAACACAATTATCGGCAATTCGAAAATTACACCACTACCTAATAATAACATTGTAATAAAACTAAAATAGTAATTTATTGAAAAATTGTTTTTCACTTCTATCATACCCATAGATGTAAAAAAGTTCAATGAGTATGGTATTAATACTACAAATGCAAAAACAATGCCAATTAAGAATGCGAAATAACTAAAGAAAACTAAAGGAAACATAACTTTTTTTTCATTATTATGTAATCCAGGTCCTATAAATTTTGCCAATTGATATGTTAATACTGGAACTGCTAAAACTACTCCCCCCAGTAAAGCAACTCCCCACTTAATCATAAACATACCTTGAACTTTTAAAACTTGCAGATCAGGAGGGTTTGATAAATTCTTTATGGGAAAAATTAGAAATTGTAAAATATCTTCAATAAATAAAAAAGATACTATCCCACCTATTAAAATAGCTGCAATACTCTTTATTAATCTCCAACGCAATTCTTCAAGATGATCTAAAAAAGACATCTGCGCTGACTCATGTGAATTCATATATCAATATTCTCCATAATCTCTTTTGCAGTAATAATTGGAGATTTTTTTAAGTCATTTATTGATTCTGTAGCACTATTTAATTTCGTAATCTTTTTTTTCGTCCAAAATTTATTTAATATTTTCTCTTGAATAATTTTTTTAACACGTAATCTATAACGGATTTTTTTCCTTTTTNAGATATGACCTGTTGCATCTAATTCTTCATACTTATTCATAATNCCCTTGAANAATTCTTCAATTCCTTTACCTTCTTTTGCAGTAGTATTAAAAATAGGTCGATTAATTTCTTTATTAATATTAATTATTGATTTCAATTTTTCTGTTAATTGTTTTGCCCCNTTTCTATCAGATTTATTAACAATAAATAAATCACCNATCTCTATTAGTCCAGCTTTCATTAATTGTACTTCATCTCCTGCTTCAGGAACTAATACAATAATTGTTAAATCTGCAACATTTACTATATCATACTCTCCCTGTCCAACACCAACAGTTTCATAAATAATTATATCTTTNCCTGCAATAGCTAAAATATCTCCTATNTCCTGTGCCTTTCTTGATAATCCGCCAAGTTGTCCCTGAGTACTCATACTTCGAATAAAAATATTCTCATTGTTATGGTATTGATTCATTCTAACTCTATCTCCCAACAAAGATCCGCCTGAAAATGGACTTGTAGGATCAATAGCGATTACACCTACNTTATNATTAGTCTTAATAAAATTTTTAATTAATTCATTTGTGATAGAACTTTTTCCAGCTCCAGGGGGACCAGTAATACCTATTCGAATTGNATGATTNGTTTTACGAAAAAGTTTATCAAGATCCACACTTTTTTCTACATCTGTATTTTCAATTTCTGTTATTAATCGAGATAAATCACGTTGATTATTAGCTTCTAAATTTTGGATTAGAAATTTATCCATTGGATATCAAAAGCTTAGTTTAAGTAAAGATACTTTATGAAAAAGTTTTTGAAAATTGACTGAAATTATAAATTAATAACTGACGACCTTTACGAGATAAAAGACCTTTCTCTTCAAGAAGNTTGAAAGTTCGTGATACGGTTTCTCTGGAGGTTCCAGCCATATTTGCAATATCTTGTTGAAATGGGAGATTATTAATTTTCACGCTCCCTTGCTTAATAGTNCCTAATTCTTCTGCTAATCTAATTAATGTAATACCAATACGNTGTTCAACATCACTTAAAGATANACTTTCTATTTGTTGATCACTTTTTCTTAAACGATGAGTAAGCTCCTCTAACAAACATATAGATATTTTTGGATATTGCTCAAGGATGTCTAAGAATTCATTCCGTGCCAATGTTAACACTTCTGACGCTTCCAATGATACTACATTAGCAGACCTACCATCTCCATCCAATAAAGACATTTCTCCAAAGAAATCNGCTTCACCTAACATTGCAAGTATTACTTCTCGTCCATCATCACTTAGGCGAGTAATCTTCACGCTTCCTTTTGCAATAACAAAAAATGTTTGACCAAGATCATCTTCTAAAAGAATCATTTGGTTCTTATTAAATTTTCTGTGCGTCATACGTTCAGCAATCTTAGCCAAATCAGACTTAGATAAATCTGAGAAAATTGGTACGGACTCTAACAAAGATAATTTATCCATGTAGAAAGATACGTTTTCTTACGGTTAATTCAAAATTTTGGATTCAAAAACTTATTTAAAAAAATTGATTCCTATCTTGTTTCAAAATAAGTTCCCGATCAAGTTTTAATTATAAAATAAAAATTATAGGAATATTTGATTAATTATGGATAGACATCCCCAACAGATAAAACGTGAGCGTCAAGATAAAAAACGCCGTCAAAATAATGTTTCTCGTATGTCAGAGTTAAAAACGTCAATAAAAAAAGTGCTTTCTACAAATGATCATAAAAAAGCACAAGAAATATATAGAGATACTGTAAAACAAATAGATAAGGCTGCAAGTAAAGGTCTAATTAAAAAAAATACGGCATCTAGACGTAAATCTCGTATTACACGACATCTAAATTCTCTTTCTTAATAAACTATACTGATTTTTAAATAAACTTCGCTGATGAANAGNTATTTATTCATCAGAAATTTGATAATTAGGCGCTTCTTTAATAACCTTTACCTCATGTGGATGGCCTTCCTTTACACCAGCACTTGTAATTTGAATGAAATTACTATTTTTACTAAAGTTTGAAATTGTGTCAGCTCCACAATAACCCATAGAAGCTTTTAATCCTCCAGTCAACTGATGAATAGTATTTCGAACTGGTCCTCTATATGGAACCATACCCTCTATACCTTCAGGAACTAATTTTGTTGATTCAGCGCCCTCTTGGAAATAACGATCCCCACTTCCTTCCTTCATCGCTCCTAGGGAGCCCATACCACGATATGATTTATATTGTCTACCTTCAAATAATATAGTTTCACCNGGGCTTTCATCCATTCCAGCCAGTAAGCTTCCTAACATCACAGAGCTTGCTCCAGCAGCAATTGATTTTGCTATATCACCGCTGTAACGTATTCCACCATCTGCTATAATTGGAATATTAGATTTTGCAGCCTCTTCGGCGCAATCCATAATTGAAGATAATTGTGGAACTCCAACACCTGCAACTACTCTNGTTGTACAACTAGCTCCTGCACCTATTCCTATTTTTGGACAGTCAACTCCAGCATCTATCAGNGACCTTACTCCCTCTTTAGTTGCTACATTCCCAGCAATTAGAGCCATTGTGCCTATACTATGCTTCAATTTTTCAATTAATTTTAATACGCCAGAAGAGTGACCATGAGCAGTATCTANTACTAATGCATCTAAACCAGAATTTTGCAGTGCTTGAGCACGTTCAATTGCTTCATCATTAACACCTANNGCTGCAGCAACTCTTAAACGTCCATTTTTATCTTTACATGCNATAGGAAATTGTTCTTTTTTTTGAATATCTTTGACGGTTATTAGCCCTGCTAGTGAGCCGTCTCCATCAACTACTAATAGTTTCTCTATACGATGTTCTTGAAGTATTTCTTTTGCTTTATCCAAAGTAGTACCTACGGGTACTGTNACTAAANTTTCAGTAGTCATACGATCACNAACAAATAGNTCTAAATCTTTTTCAAAACGAATATCTCTATTGGTAATTATTCCAACTAGTTTTCCATCTTTAACNACAGGTAGTCCGCTAATATGATAATTATCCATCATCGCTTTTGCTTCACGTATTGTTTTAGAAGGATCCATAATAAGAGGATTTATTATCATTCCACTTTCTGATCTTTTNACTTTATCAACCATATTTACTTGATCAGAAATTGAAAGATTTTTATGAATAACTCCCATTCCACCTTCTCTGGCTAACGCAANAGCCATTTCGCTTTCAGTTACTGTATCCATTGCAGCACTTATTAACGGTATATTTATTTTTATACTACTAGTAATATTAGAAGACAAATTCACATCTTTAGGGAGCACTTTTGATGACTGTGGTACAAGAAGAACATCATCAAAAGTATATTTATAAATGAATGGTGGTTTATTTGGCATAGTTAATAAATCTCATAATTTTTAATACATTTAAGAATTTCTCTAGATTTTATAAGATCATTGATCGATTTAATGTCACCGTGCAAGGGTCTATCAGTCTTAGAGTAGTGNACATGTTTTTTCATTAGTTTAATAACAGGTAAAAAAGATTTTGCNACCTTCAAAGGGGCATGAAATAACTCATTNACAGTAGTAGAAGCAAGTAATTCAATAGATAAAATATTTCTNACATTATCAATTACTCGCAAGCACTTCCTACCTGCCCACGGTGCCATACTTACAAAATCTTCCTGACCTCCAGAAGTTGAAATACTATCAACACTTGCTGGGTGAGTTAGTACCTTATTTTCAGAAACAAGACTTGCTGCAGTTACATGCGCAGTCATAAAACCCGATTCTAAACCNGGATTAGAAGCAATAAATGGAGGAATATAATCATCGANTCCTTTCATAAAGTAATGAATCCGTCTTTCAGCGATAGAACCAATTTCAGCTATTGCTATTGCTAAATTATCCATTGCTTGCGCGATAGATTCNGCATGAAAATGACCAGANTTCAGTATTTTTCCNTTTGGCATAATTAGCGGATTATCACTNACACTATTAGCTTCNTTTTCTACAATTTCTTTGACGCATTTATAATTTTCTCTACTTATTCCATGAACTTGTGGTATACATCGAAANCTATANGGATCTTGAAGTCNATCACAATTTTTATGTGATAATACAATTTGACTTTTATCAAGNAGATTCCAAACATTTGAAGCTACAATTCTTTGTCCAGGGTGACCCTTTAGTTTATGAATTTCAGATTTGAACACACTTCGAGAAGACAATGANGCTTCAACAGACATAGCTCCAGAAAGGTCTGCTACCTTCAAAATATTTTCAGCATCAATACAAGCTTTTATTGCAATTGCTGTTGAAACTTGTGTACCATTAATTAAGCTCAAACCTTCCTTAGGCTCTAGAGTAATAGGCTCAAGTCCAACTTCTTTCATTGCTAACATAGCAGGCATAATCCGTCCTTGAAAATTGACCAGACCTTCTCCAATTAAAGGTAATGCCATATGTGCAAGTGGCGCAAGATCACCGCTAGCACCTACAGAACCCTGTCTTGGGATTTCAGGTAAAATATCATGATTTAAAAAATTTTTAAGTAACTGGACTAATTTTGTTCTTACTCCGCTTACACCTTTAGACCAGTTTAATAATTTTAATAACATAATTATTCTTGTTATACCAGGATCAAATGATTTACCTACTCCTGTTGCATGTGATCTTATAAGGTTTAACTGCAGCTTCCTCTGATCATTTACATCAATAGGTATTGAACTTAAATCTCCAAAGCCAGTTGTAACACCATATATTTTTTCACCATTTTTTAATAAGTGTGAAAATGTTTTGTGAGATTTTTGTATTGATTTACTAGAATTAGAATCTAAGCGAACCTTAACTGGCCCATTAAGACATGGTAAAAAATATTCTAATGTAGAGGATTTATTTGAAATAGATAGGGCTGACATAAATTAATTTAACTTTATGAACCTATGCTAATCAATACTAAGAGATAATTAAATATGAATTTCGTTAATATTTGAGAATGGTTTCATTTCAACAGGGATAGCATCACTAAAGGACCTTCCATATCGTTTTTTCGCAACTCTCTCATCCATTACAAAAAATATGCCGCTATCTTGCGTAGTTCGAATTANCCTTCCAAAGCCCTGTCGAAATTTTATTACACTCTCAGGAACATTAAAATCAAGGAACGGATTTCTATTTTGAGATTCAAGCAAATCACTAAAGGCCTTAGAAATAGGCTCCGATGGAACACCAAAGGGTAGTTTAGCTAAAATTAAAATTTCCAATAATTCACCAGGTAAATCTATTCCTTCCCAAAAAGTATTTGTGCCAAGAATAATTCCATTTTTTGTAGCATGCATTCCTTTAATAATTGAATGTCTCGAGGTTCCTTTAATTTGTGCAAAAATAGGCATATCCCTACTATTTGGTTTTTTGCGAAGTTCTTGATAAGCATTAGTTAAAGCATATCTTGATGTAAATAGAGCTAATATTCTTTTATTATATCTTTTATGAAGCTCATAGATTAAATTTGCTTGTAAAATTGAGTCTTGCCCATTCCTTCCTACATATTGAAAATATGTAACTTGATCTTCATAAAAGAATGGGCTGTTATATACAGCAGATGAAACATTTTCAACATCAATAGAATTTAATCCAGTTCTAGAAAAATAATATTCAAATGAATCATCTACTCTAAGAGTTGCAGAGGTCAAAATACAATGATCAATTTTTCTAAAGAATTCTTTAACTAAATTTTTAGAAATATCAACGGGAGATCCATAAAGCACTAATTCAAAATCTTTTTCATTGCGATATGTCCCTTCTTGCCAATAAACCCAGTCCTGATTTTGATCTTGTGTTAAATCATTTATTAATTTTTGAAGATTATTTAAACTATCTACAAAATTATCGATTTGATTTATGATTTCAGAAAAATCACTATTTTTATCATCGATACCTTTAATTTCTATATGGAAGCTTCTTAATATTGATAATATATTATCAATATTAGATTTTAATAATTGGACCTCTTTATTAAATATTCCGTATTCTTCCTTTAAATCATATATAATATATTTTTCAGAGTATTTTGATGATGGATTAAATCTGCTCTTTACATTTAAAATAATTTCATCAAATAAGGTTTTCGCTTTTATTTTACAATCACTAACGGATTGATGTAAGTCGACTACTAATTTTGATAAAGACTTTTTCTTACTTACAGCAAAATCTAATTGTTTTTTCCAATAAGTAGCTGATTTATTATCAGGATCTACTTTTTCAATGGTAGATATAATGGGAAATACATTTATAGATTTTTGCATCTGATTATAAGCTGTGTCCACCAAATTATGAGCTTCATCAATAATTATAGTATCGTGCTCAGGTAAAATTCCATCAGATTCAATTTCTGCGAATAATAAAGCATGGTTAATTATTAGTAATTCAGTATTTTGAGCTGATCGTCTTATTTTTCCAAAAAAGCATCCATCATTTTTGTTACATATCGTTGTTGTACAATAACCTTTTTCCGACTGAATTAATGAAGGTACTTTAATTGGTCGTGCATTCCAAAATCCTGAACATTCAGAAAGATCTCCCGTATTAGTATGTGACAGCCAGATAATAAGAGGTATTATACTTTCTATATCTTTTGAAGAAAGTAATTTCTTCTTTTCACTGATAAGCCAGTTCAATCGAGTTTTACATATATAATTACTCCTACCTTTCAATAAAACTGCATTTAAGCGAATATCTAATGCATTAGATAAAATAGGTAGATCTTTATAAAATAATTGATCTTGTAAATTTTTTGTATAACAAGAAATTAAAACACATTTTCCTCTTTCTTTTGATTGTTTTATGGCAGGAAACAAATAACCTAAAGTTTTACCTAGGCCTGTACCCGCTTCAAGTACACCAATATTTTTTGGACCATTTATTATTTTTTGTATTTCAGAACTATAGGTTTCCTGACCATGTCTGTATTCATAATTTTCTATTGCATCCGATAGTAATCCTTTTTCATTAAACACATCTGTTACTTCTAGCTTGCTAATTTTATTCATTCCATTAGAGTTAAAAATATTATTAAAAGTAGCTTTATTAATTTTTGATTCAGTAAGCCCTGTCTCAATATTTCCTTTAAGATTTAATTCTTGAGCAAGATTTGTATATAAAGAATTGTTTGGAGCATTTATTGATGAAGTTACATCTAATACTTTAGATATTATTTCTATTGGATAACTAGCAGCTTCATATATTAATTCTTGAAAAATCATTCCACAATTCTCTGTATCTTTTTCAGCCCTGTGAGAACCAGCTGATGATAAACCAAAATATTCTGATATACTACCTAGATTATGAACGGGGTTAAAAAAAAGAAATGTTCTTGACAGCTGTAGTGTGTCAAATAATAAATTATTTTTTAATGGTTTTTCATGCCTGTTACATAATGCATCTAAAAAACTCTTATCAAAATTTATGTTATGGGCTACTAATGGAAAGTCAGATAAGAATTCAAGAAAATCATCTAAGATTTTAAATTCTATTGGTTCATCTTTCACCATATTATCCGATATACCTGTAATATCAGTAATAAATGGATCAATTGATCTTTCTGGATTAATTAAAGTAATAAATCGATCAACCGGATCTCCATTGTGAAACTTAATTGCAGCTATTTCTATAATTCTATCTTCATTAGGATTGAGACCTGTTGTCTCGAAATCAAAAGCAATGTATTCTGATAACCCTAAATNTTCAAATAATTCTTTTTTATCCATATTTTTTCAAGAAAAAAGAATCTTATAATAGAATAATGGATTAGTTAAGTCACCCCTTGCAACTTCATTGGCAAGCATACCTCCAATAATATCTTTTATTTTTTCATTCCTAGATGCTCTATTTATAACAAAATTTAGAAGAAATTTTGACCGTGCAAGTTTTTGAAGATTTGTACTTATTTGTAGTTCTGGTCCAATTTCTTTCCATACCATTTTATCATATCTCGATAAGCTCCTTTCACTTGTGTCCTGCATTTCAATTGCCTTTTTTGAAACTGTAATTGCAAATTTTGCAGAAAGCATAGCATTACCAATACCTTCGCCTGTAAATGGATCAATTAATCCTGCAGCATCCCCTAATAACATAAAACCATCCCCATGGTTTTTCCTATGTATACTACCCATGGGTAAATTCCAACCTTTAGGCTTCTCTAAACGTTTAGCACTTTTAAATCTATCACGGAAATAATTTAGTTGGGTAACTATATCAAGTAATTTTACAAGATCCTTTTTATTCTTCTTTATATATTTTTTAGATAATCCTAAACCTACATTTACTATACCATCCCCTGCTGGGAATATCCAAAAATATCCTGGATTAATCTCTTTAATAAAGTGCAATTCAATCTGATCAGTCAAACCTTTTACGCCTTCAAAATAGCAACGTATTCCTAAAGCGGTATGCTTCATATCCATTTTATATAAATTTAATTTTTTTGCTATGATTGAATTAAATCCGTCACACCCAAGAACAATAGATGAAAATATTTTTTCTTCTTGTCCTTTTTGATTAATTCCTTTTATACCCACCACTGATCTATTATTCATTAGCACATCTTGAACATTAAACCCCTCTAAAAACTCTACCGATTTTTTNGCCTTATCAAAAAGATAATCATCAAAAGTTTTTCTGGGGATAACATATCCTTCACGTATATGTCTATCATTTAAAGATTTTGACAGATCAATCTCAAATATCTTATTTTTTGGACTTCCAAATACTATTCTATTTATAGTTGATCCATCTAATAGTTTTACGTCGCTTAATATATCCAGATCCTTTAATATATCAACAGCTTTACCAGATAGAGCATCACCACAAATTTTATCTCTTGGCCATATTGATTTATCAAGTATAACAGCACTTAAACCTAGACGATTTGCGTAGAGTGCAGCTGTTGCTCCTGCTGGACCACCACCAACAATTATCAAATCGTATCTTTTATTCGATGTCAACAGCGAATGTTGGGAAAACAATGTTAAAACGAAAATAATGATAAGTTCGTAAAATAAAGAAAAGAGATAATAAAGGAATTAAAAACCAAGGGTATCGTATAGATAGGAAAACTGCAGGAATGAATAAACCATACATTCTAGCTCGTTGTAAATGTCTGACATGAATAGGCATAATAATTGAAACAATAAGAAATGGTAAATACACAGTTGATACTGTACTAATAATTGGATCATCGAGATAGTAGCCCAATGAGGAGCTTAAAAAGATTAAAATACTTGAAACTATTAAATAAGATAATCTTTTCCCATTTACCATAATAGATGATGTTTCATCTTTTTGTTTAAGGTTGATAGAAAAGACTAATAAAACACTAAAGTAATAAAATATATAAGGGAAATAATTAACTATTTTAATAGATAAACTTTGACTTAAAGCCCCCATAAGTAGGCTAAGTATACCAAGAATTAAAAAATATAATATTGACCTAAAATCATTAATGGTTTTGGGTATCTTTGAATTATTTGAAGTTAGAACTGTCCAAATGGTAATTATGAGTAACACTAAATATATAAAAAAGGTACCTGAACTCCAGTCCCAAAATACATATCTATCTTCATTTCCTTTCACAATATTAAATCCACCTAGAGTCATACACCACATTCCAAACCAACGCAATGGATCCCATTTCATGAAAAAATCATATTCTTTCGATTTAACTGAAATATTTTTATATAAGCTGCTATGAGGTTTAATCAATCTATTTAATAACATGTATTTTTTATCCTATAATAGGTGAACCAAATAGTTTTTCAACAACCTCATTCAGGATAATGAATGCTATCACTAAAGCACCTATGCTTAAAAGGGTTGTAACTAATTGTGGTGGTATTTTTTTCGAATCCATTCCCCTATGAACTTCTTCTAAGAAAGCATCGACAGACCAGGTTTTCAAAATAAATATTGCCATTAACATACCGCCAATGGGCAACATGTACTTAGAAGATAAATAATCCATAAAATCAAAAAATGACATATCTAAAAACCAAGTGAGATTTAAATTATTTCCTAATGATAAAGAACAGAAAACCCCTACAATAGTTATAGTCCCACCAAATATTATTGTTGCTTTAGGACGGCTCCAACCTTTCTGATCAATAAAATAAGCTGTAACAACTTCTAAAATTGAAATTGCAGATGTAAGAGCAGCCATAAAAAGTATTAAGAAAAATAATGTACCCCAAATTTGGCCTCCAGGTATTTCAGGGAATACGGAAGGCAACACAACAAAAATAAGACCTGCTCCCTCAGCTGGATCTGAACCCAAAGCAAAAACTGTTGAAAAAATTGCAACACCAGCAATTAAAGCTATTAATGTATCTAATCCAATTACCCATAATGCAGAACTCAATAGATTCTCTTCTTTTTTTAGATAACTTCCATACGTAATCATTGTTCCCATCCCAAGACTGAGTGTAAAAAAAGAATGACCTAATGCTAAAACAACTGCCGTAGCAGAAAGATCTGCGAACTTTGGTTTAAACAAAAAACTTAATGCTGTTAAACCATTTGGAAGCGATAAACCTCTTATTGCTAATACAATCAAAATAATGATAATTGTAGGCATCATGATTTTTGACCATTTTTCAATACCACCCTTAACTCCATTAACAATAACATAAATGCATATAAACATAAATAATAACTGCCAAAAAAGAGGAGTCCATATACCAGTTATAAAAGAATTAAATAATTGGCTTGAAGCTTCTGGGTTACCTGCAAGTGATAAAAAGTCACCTTTCATAGAAAGAAAGGCGTAATTCATTATCCATCCTCCAACTACTCCATAAAAAGATAATATTACATATGCTGATGCGACACCCAAGAAACCAACCCATTTCCATAAAGATTTTGGAGCTACTGTCAAATAAGCACCAACAGGACTGAGTTGTGTTTTTCTTCCTAAAGCAAATTCACCAATAACAATTGATAGACCAACTACAAATATGCAAATGAGGTAAATTAAAGTAAATGCTGCACCACCATTTTGTCCTGCCATGTGTGGAAATTTCCAGATATTTCCTATACCAACAGCTGATCCAGAAGCAGCTAAAATAAAACCTAACTTTGAGCCCCACTTTTCTCTAGGTGTATTCATTTGTTTTCTTTCCTTTTTATAGATGATTGATCTAAATAAATATCTTCTTCCATAATATTATCAAATGGTTGTAAATGTGCATCAACTATCGCATCTATCAAACCATAAATATATACAAAACCTATCCACCAAACATATTTGTTTCTTTTTTCAAGATACCNGTATTTTGGAAGTGGATATTTNGAATTATTTTGTTCATCATAATTATTGTAAAGAACTGAATTAGTATACCAGTTGAGTATTGAATATACTTCCATGGAAATGATTAGACCTGCCTTTAATTTTTTTCCATTATATAATTGCCCACCTCCAGGAAAAACTAAAGCAGATAATGCTGCCTTTTTTGGTGATTTATTAAATGATAGACTATCATTTTGAATCTGACAAAATATTAACGAAGAAAGGCAACAAAAAATAAATAGAGTTCTAAAAAATAAAACTATCAAAATGATGCGATACAATCAATCTCGATATCTGCACCTGCAGGTAATGAAGAAACTTCGATTAGCGAACGTGCAGGTGCTTCATTATCATTCAAAAACTCACTGAACACTTCATTTACTATAGCATATTTTGATATATCAGTTAAAAAAACAGTGAACTTTGTTACATTAGATAGATTTGTTCCAGATTCTTTTAATATTGCCTGCAAGTTATTCATCACTCTTCTTACACGTGCTTGAAAATTTCCTGCCACTATTTTACCACTAGTAGGATCAATTGGTACTTGACCAGCCGTAAATACAAAACCATTACTTATAATAGCTTGGTTATACGCACCTATTGGCTGAGGCGCCTTTGAAGTATTAATTATTTGCTTTTTCATATAATTTTTATTTACCCAATATCATGCAAGCCAAACCAATATCTGGGTTTAGGACTCTTTTCCCTGATGTATTAATTTTATTCAAAACAAACTCGCCAACTGCAGCAACTGTTGCTTCAAATAAGTGCCCTCCCTTTGGATTCAAATCGTGGTTACTAATATTTATATGTGCATGAATAAAAGGAACGTCATCTTTTAACTGAATATTGCCTTGAAATGAAGTTAATTCCCAAATATCATTAAAATTTTGGGTGATGTACTTCTTATTATTTAAATCATATGCACCTAATTCAATTTTTTTAATAGCTCCAATACCAGAAATTTTGCCATTACTAATTTTATGATCCTTACAAAATTGAGTAAGACCGTTCATTATACGTTCATCTTTTTCTAAATAAATAATATAAGTATCATTATCCTGTTCAAACTGCATACTAATCACCCTCAACTTTCTTTAATTCCGATTTAATTAAATCAATGCTTTTTTTCATTGCAATAGTATATGATTTAAGATCTTTTCCACCTGCAGTTGCTAAACTAGGTTTACCTCCACCACCTCCGCCCATTTCATTCCCTACAAGTTTAGCTAAACTACCAGCATTAAGACCTTTTTTTATAATATCATCAGTCACTACAATAACTGCAGCAGGCTTCGCTCCTTTATTACTACCAAGGACTGCAATACCGCTTTCTAATACATTTAAAGTTTGATCTCCAAACCTTTTTAATTCATCTAATGATTCAGAATCAACCTCGGACACTATTATGTTATGTTCATTTACTTTTAATGCATCTTCCATAATTACCTTTGCATTAAAAGCAGAGCTACTTCTTTTCTGCTTTAATTTCTTCTCTAATACTTTTCTTTCATCAATTAAATGGCTTACTCTAGAACTAATCTCATCAGACTTTGCACCTAAAATACCTTGTAATTCTTGAACAATACTTACTTTGTTCTGAAAATAGTTTATTGCTTCAGGGCCGGTAACGGCTACCATCCTTCTCACTCCTGCAGCAAGGCTAGACTCTTCAGTAATTTTAAGCAAGCCAATATCCCCAGTTCTATTTACATGAGTACCTCCACAAAGCTCCATAGAAAAATCACCAATAGATATAACACGTACTTTATCTCCATATTTTTCACCAAACAATGCTTCAGCACCTTCAGACTTGGCTACATCAAAATTTTTAATTGAAATATCTAACTTTACATTTTTCTGAATTTCGTCATTCACTAAATTTTCTATTTTTGATACCTCATCATTAGATATTTTTTCTGAATGGGTTAAATCAAAACGCAAATAATCTGGATGCACTAATGAACCAGCTTGTTGAATATGATCTCCTAAAGTTTTTTTCAATGCTGCATGNAAAAGATGNGTTGCGGTATGATTTTTCCTTATTCTTTGTCTACGGTTTAAATCTATTATACATAGAACTGGCTCTAGTAATTTTTCATTATTAAATGACCCTGAGCATATATGATGAATTTCATCCCCATTTTTTTGACAATCCATAACAGTTAAAGTATCATCACCAATTTTTATAACTCCAGTGTCTCCAATCTGCCCACCTGATTCTGCANAAAAAGGAGTCTTATCTAGAACTAAAACANTATAATCATCTGTTGTCGCATACTTACATATTTGTGATTGAGATTCTATTTGTTCATAACCAAGAAAAATAGAATCCTTACTATCAGAAAGGAGTACCCAGGATAAATCACTCGAAACTTGTTTAAAATTTCCAGAAGCTTTAGCGCGATCTCTTTGTTTTTTCATATTATCATGAAATCCTATCTCATCAACTTCTAGTCCTTGCTCTCTAGCCATAAGCTGTGTTAAGTCTAATGGAAATCCATAAGTATCATAAAGTTTAAATGCTTCTTTTCCTGGAATAGCATTGCCTTTGTGCTTGCTTATATATTTTTCGAAATGAGATATACCTCTCTCTAAGGTACTATTGAAGGAGCTTTCCTCTGATTCAATTACTTTTTCAATATGTATTTTTTTCTCAACTAATTCTGGAAAACTTTCACCCATTACATCAATTAGATAATCAACAAGTTTAAATAAAAATGGCTCCTTTGTTCCCAACATCCGACCAAACCTAGAAGCACGACGAAGAATGCGTCTTAAGACATAACCTCTTCCTTCATTTGAAGGCATAGCTCCATCAGCAATAGCAAAACTTAACATACGTATATGATCAGAAATAACGTGATGAGGTACTTTATCATTTAAGTATTTTGATCCCGTAATAGTTTCAATTCCTTTAATAATCGGCTGAAATAAATCTGTTTCATAATTTGATNTTTTATCCTGCAATACTGTAACAATTCTTTCAAGGCCAGCACCTGTGTCAATATGCTTTTCTGGCAAATCAATTAATTCTCCATCTCCTTGGCGATCATATTGGATAAATACTAAATTCCATAATTCCCAATATTCATCAGTATTATTTACGCCATTGGGATCTTGATCTTCAATTTCTTCTCCTACATAGTAGTGTATTTCTGAACATGGTCCACAAGGACCAGTATCTCCCATCTCCCAAAAATTATCTTTTTCTCCAAAACGTAATACCCTATCTTTTTTAATATCTGTTTCTTGCAACCAAATGTCATGAGCTTCATCATCATCTTTATAAACTGTTACCCAGAGTCTTGANTTATCTAANCCCCAAANTTCAGTAAATAATTCCCAAGACCATTTAATTGCCTCTTTCTTGTAATAGTCTCCAAAAGACCAATTACCAAGCATTTCAAAAAAGGTATGATGGAAAACATCTACGCCAACTTCTTCGAGGTCATTATGCTTTCCGCTCACTCGAATACATTTCTGCGTATTTACTGCACGATGATAATCCGCTTTATTAGATCCAAGGAAAATAGGTTTAAATTGATTCATTCCTGCATTAGTAAATAAAAGAGTCTGATCATCNAANGGTACTACAGGTGAACTCCTTATAAAACGATGATCTTTATCTTGAAAAAATTTTATAAAGTCACTTCTTATTTTTTTTGCATTCATATGTCTTTAAAAATTAAAACTTGTTTCTATTGCAGTAATATTTATCATTTCATCAGGGCCATCAACTTTTCCATCACCATTTAAATCTCTATATGTTCTTTGAAAAGTATAATTTAATATCATTCCTGAACCAAGATCTACACCTATACGATAGCCCATCACTGTACTTTCAGATGGTTCAAACTTAAAAGGATTTGGAACATTTTGTTGCTGATAAAACCAACGNGCATATTTGATTTTNCTTATTGATTTTGTCAAGCTAAGAGAAGCAACAAAATTTTTATTCTTATTTTCTTCAAAATNATCAATAGAATTATTCCATATCTCTCCTGTGAGATCTTGATATGCCGCTCCGGCTCTTAATAAGCTCCCTAACNTTATATTCAGACTGGCATAATAACCATTCTGTTTACCATAACGTCCTAAACGGCTTTCCTTAGTGATAATCTGCATGCCTAAACTATCATTNGTGGAAAAAGATGCTCTTTCAATCTGGTAGGATCTATTCCAATAACCAAACTCAAATTGTCCTTTTGGTATCATCCTGTATTCAATATTAATCNTTGCAGGACCAAATGCAGTTGATATTCCTAAAGGTACTAAACCAGTTCCTAGNGATAGTTCTTCATTCCTCAGNAATGTTTTACCAAACATTTTTGCAGCTTGAGAATATATGTTGATAGATAAATTTTCTTGAGATATTAACGGGTATCCAAAATCAATTGCTATAGCTCCAACAGGATCTGAGTTTTTATTAATATTTAAAGGTTCTGAATCCAATTCTACATTGCCATCAGGTAATGAGTCGTAATATGATTCATTGCTAAAGTCTACACCAACTGTGTTTCCTAAAGCATCCCACCAAGCATGTATATCATCTAAATTTCCAGCATCAAGATAACCATCGCCATCTCTATCTAATTCATTTGGATCAAGATCAGCGAGTCCATCATCATCTGAATCCATAGAAAAATCTGAGTTTGAAGGGAATGCATCAATAATATCAGGGACGCCATCGCTATCAGCATCTCGCAATCCTAAGTATTGATTACGATCAACTACAATTGATACTCCAATTGGTAAAGAACTAATTAAAGGAGATTTTACTCTTAATCCAGTAAGTCCAATATTTTCTTTAAAGTCGTTTACAAANCCCTGNACAGTCCCCAACTTCGTTTTAATCTTGTAGTCTAAGCCAACTTTTCTTACTTGAGGATATTGGATAGCATTGGAATAAGCATTAACTAAAATTCCATACCCCAAATCAACTCGATCTAATGAACCAATTTTAAAATATAAAGGATCATNTTTTAATCCGTAACGAATGTAATAAATCTTGTCAATAATCGTATTTTTTGTATTCTCAGGACTTGAAAAATCCCATTCGTCTTGATGAATATTACCATCTTGGTCAAAATAAAATACGAGATCAAGAGCAACCGCAAATTTCCCAAAAGGGACAACAGGTCTNAGAGCTATTTGATTCCAAACTTTACCATCAATAGTAACTGCTCCAAAGGCACCTTGCATTGAACGCGCATCCTGCGCATTGCATAAGCAAAGAAATAATATAACAGTTAAAATGGTAGTGGAACGGAAAATTATCATTAATAATCCTTTAACAAAATTACCGTTTGCCTATTCCCTATTCAATGATTAATTGAGTAAGTTTGAATATGCAAAAAATTAAAATAAATCAAACAGAAGATATTTTATCACTNTCTCGTGANGAGATTAAGGATTACATNCTNTCATTACAGGTATATATTCATCAAAAATTAGATTCAGGCATTACAATTGATGATATATTAGATGAAGAAGATCCATTTGAAATAATTGAGCCNTTATTACAGCGNGAAGAATTTCCTATTTTTGTTTTAACTATTATTAATAAGATTCAAAGTGATACAGTTATAAATACCTTACTTGATTCTATAGAAAAAGGAATAAAGGAAAAGTCAGATACTCGATTATCTAATCAAAGATAATTTCTGAGTTAAAATACTCCCATCAACATTAAGAATAATAAAATATATACCTGAACTCATATTTACACCACTATCACTGGTACCATTCCAATTAACATTATAAGTGCCAGAATCTAAACTATTACTCAAAAGATTAGCTATTCCACGTCCATTGATGTCGACTATTTGTAATTTGACTTTGGATGACTTTGGAAGATCGAAGGATATTTTTGTATTTGGGTTAAATGGATTAGGATAGCTGGGATTAAGGGTCAACTTATTAGGAATATTATTTATGTTCGAATCAGTATTTACATTTGGTGGCATATCTTGGTTTAGGACTAAATTAATGTCATCAACATACCAACCCTGACTTTCATCTGATAAATCTGAAGTCATTAAAAGTCTAAAATATAATTCCTCTTCGTTCAAATAAGAGTTTAAGTTGATATATCTTTCAAACATTTCTTGATTATTCCATGAACTTACAGTCATAATATTAGTCCAGTTAGGACTATCCCCTCTTTTTACTTGGACATATCCATAGTCGCCGGGCCTCAATAACTCACCTGATTTAAATTTTATATAAGCTTTAGTAAAATGCGTTAGATTAATTGGTTCTATTAAATAACATGCATTATATGCATTAGGAGAGTATAATCCATTCGGACTATCATTGATGGCCCATTTTATTATGTGATTTACATATTGTCGTCCCCAATCTCTCAAATCCCATGCATCCATTGATGACTCATTCTCAAAATTTCCTAACGCGTACTGATCAGAAATATAAAAATGATTTTCATCTGATTGAGACTGATTTGACTGTGAAGAAGCATCGGTAGCAACTGCCCAATACCGAATAGCTGTTCCTGGGGCAATACCATTATAAGAAATTGAACCTACATATACCGCACCTAAATCCTGGTCATGTGATTCTTCACAAACAATAGATTGTATTTGATTATCTCCTGCTTGCCAGAAAAGCTCTACACTATTTATCCCAATGTTATCAGACGCGATAGAAATAACGTCAAAGGATCCAGACGGGTAAAATTGATCTTCAACTTGTGTAATTAATTCAACTTCAGGAGATACATTATCTATTCCAATATTAAATTTATATGATGAAAATGGAGCACCATATGGTTTGGTAACTCGTTCACCATTTTGAGTATTAAATGCCATATAATAATGCATTATTCCATTTTCTCCTGAGGGAGTAAGGCTACCTACATAACTATTTCCAGCTGAAGTCAAAGAGGCCGAATCTGTTATCATTCCATCAATTCCCCAGTATAGCTTAAAGCTTGAATAATCCACGGAGAAATCAGGACTTTCATTAATTGTAACATTAAAACTTAAAGGGTCAATATTATTCTCAGTATCGTTTAATTCTTCAAAGTTAATTTCTCCCATAAAGGGATAGCTCATAATGAAAAATCCATTACCAGAATAGTCAGTGGAATAAATCAAACCATTTTCTGTCAATGGGTATGTTCCCCAATTTCCACTATATAGACCACTTTGACCTGGATACCAATCATAATAGCCTACTTCAGTAGGATTATAAGGATCAGAAATATCCAGAATTCTAGTTCCATACACATAATATGAAATGTATAATAAATCACCTTTTATCAATACATTATGTACTGATTTATCTTCCGCATCCACTTCGTCAGGATACCAAGTTGAAACTAAATTTATATTGTCAAAATCCTGAATATCAAAAATATATACATATCCTCCAGCTTCTTCATCTCCAGTAACTACATATTTTGAATCATCAGTAACCCATACTGCATGACAACCATAATTACTATAATTATGTTCAACAAGGTTTATTGGATTTGATTTAATTGACACATCAATTATATATAAAGTACCATTATAAATTCCACATCCATATAGTGTATCGTTTTTTACAAATCCATCATGAAAATAGTCATCTTCCCAAGAACCAACCTCAACAGGATTAATTGGATTATCAAGGCTTAGGATCCTGCATCCCCCTTCATCAGCATTAGAGCCAAATATATATGCAAAGCCATCAGAAATAAACAAATTATGAGCAGTAGTAAATGTCGCGGTGTACTCACCAACCTTATATGGGTTAAATGGATCCTCAAGACTGATAATATCCATCCCACCCCCAGTTTCATTGGTTACATAACAATAATAGCCATGAGTTTTTAAATCTCTCCATGTGGATGTAGCTCCTGCGATAAAGCCTACTTCTATAGGGTCATGAGGGTTAGTTGATACATCATATATGTAGGTTCCAGATCGATGGCCTACTAAAGCAAATTCATGCCCATCTGGGGCAGTATAGCCCCACACATCATTGCATGTTCCTAAATCAACATTTACAATAGGTCTAATATTATAAATATCAACTTGTTGCGCATGAACAGACGCAAATATGATTAAATTCAGTATGTATTTATTGTACATTAAAAGATCTTGACTTGATCATGACAAAATTACATCTAATTATTATAGAAAATGAATCCAATTAAATTTTATCTAATTCTATTATTTTTTGTTATTCAATCTTTTGCTGCAGATATAAAAATTACTGATATCAAAATAAATAGCAAAAAAAACGGTGTTTTCTTAACAATTAGTTCTAATCAACCTTTATCTAGAGCAACAGTGACTGGATGGTATTCTGAAAACGGTTGGTTTTACACTACAATCATGAATGCTCGAATTGACACTAATATGGTAGAGACAATTAAAACTCCATCTATAGTTAATAAAATCAATCTACATAATACTAGTGAATCCGTTCAGATTTCTATAAAGGTACCCTTGATAGAAATGCATGATTTTTTTGATTCTGACAATCCAAATGAATTAATGCTTGCTTTACGTTTTCCTATTTCATCCATAGAAAATGTTTTATCAGAAGCAAAATCAGTACATGAATCAAATTTAGACATGCAAACTGCATTCAATTATAATCAAATAAGAAATGCAGCACTTTTAGTTGGCGCTTCATTATCAATAGCTGGAATTATTAGTAGTGATGAACAGGAAACAATAAGATGGGAATTTATTACTGGAGTAGGATTACTAATTGCTACTTACCTATATGACCGCTACATTCAATTAATTAAGTAATGGGTGAACTTTTACCTTACTATGCGCTATTTTATGCATTTGGTCTTTTATTAATGGCCTTATTTGTAAGGTTATTTTGGAGCAAAAAGAAAGAGAATGATATTAATAGAATTATTAAAAAAAAATAACCTATCATATTATTTCATTTTTATAATATTTATCATTTTTCAATCATGTTCTTCAAAACCTATAAATACTAAGCCTGCAAATATCCAATCCGAAAAAAATAGTATTGAATTATTGCGTATTGATCGTAAATCGAAAAAAATATCTGATGATGAATATTACTTGTTCTTAACATATTCCGTATTTTCACCTGAATCTCTTCCTGTAAATTATAAAGGAACAATTGGGCCAAAAGATGGAACTCCAGTGATCATTGAAGTTCAACGTGCTTTTCATAATATAAACCCTGAAAATCAAAGAATTATACGTCAGTGGATTCGTCCACTTCCAAAAAAACCAACTAAGAGGCAACCATGAAAAAAACAACGTTTCTTTTAATCATTCTATTGGAATTATCTTTTGGAAAACTTCCTGGAAATATTGATCAATCTGTGGAAATTGTTATACAAGCATTTTCCGGATATAATCAAGAAAGATGTATATCACCGCATTTAAGAAATGTCGCTTTGTATGGTAACCAGTTAAATGCCGAACAAAAATTAAACTTAGGAGAAATAGGCTTCTATTTTGATGGGGATATAGCCAGCCGTTCCTCTGAAGATCGTGCTGAGAGTGAAGGGCTTGATCAGACACTTGATAATGGTTATTTCCGTTTTCATTATACTACATCCGGAACACATGCTATCGCAAATAGTGATACAAATAATAATAGTATTCCAGATTATATTGATCAAATGGTAGATGTTTTTGCTCATGTTGCATCAATACAATTGGACAGTTTTCTATATTCTGAGCCTCCTTCTGATAGTTGGTATCCTGCAAACTCAGATAATGGCGGTTCAAATCACTATGACGTATATATTCGTAATTTACAATCAAATGTATATGGATATGTTTCTCCGGAAAACTTTGCCCAATCTGGAAGTTTTGGGGATAATGAAAATAGTTCAACAACAGAATTAAATGCATTAAATAGTTATATGGCTCTTCGAAATAACTACAATGGTTTTCCTGGAACAGAAGAAGAAAGTATTAAAGTGACGGCTGCACATGAATTTCATCATGCTGTCCAGTCTGGGTATGATGGTTTTGAAGCACAATGGCTTATGGAAGCAACCGCTGTTTCCATGGAAGAACAAGTTTATGATGAAATCAATGATTGTTATCAATATTTACCATCTTGGTTCAATGAACCTCATAAATCATTAGATGATCAAAGTGACCACTGGTATGGATCATTTATTTACCCCCAATATATTTACGAACATTTAGGAGGATATCTCACTTTAAGAAAAATATGGCAAAAAAGTATTTTGAATGATAGTTACTATGGCGATTACAGTCATCGAGCAATTTCTTTAGCATTATCTAGCGAAGGATCTTCTTTTAAGGATGCTTTAAACAAAATGGTAGTTGCAAATAGAGTAATGTCTTCGAATAGTAACGCTGGGGTATTTACATATGAAGAAGCTGAAGCATACCCTGTTAGTGGGCCAACAACATTTACAGAAATCACGTATACGGCTGGAACTCCTCAGTCTGTAACAAGTACAAACCTTAATCGCTTTGCAAGTCAGTATACTCGTTTAATTAGCAGTGATCCTGTTATCGCATCCTTATCAAATACTACTGGTCCTGATTCAGATCTAAATATGCACGCTATTATTTCTTATGAAGATAATTCATGGACAGTATACTCTGGTAATCAAATCAATATTGATCCAACGGGTGCTAGTTCAGTTTATCTGGCTATAGTCAGTCAGGATACAAGTGGAAATAATTGGGATTATCAAGTAGATATATCAGATGGTGAACTATCAATAGAAGACCAGAATATACCAAGCTCTATTTCTGTTTCTCAAAATTACCCAAACCCGTTTAACCCTTCAACTTCATTCAATGTAGAAATTCCTTTCCAACAGCATCTTAGAATTAATATTATATCTGTAAATGGTAAGCGCATAAGACAAATAGCAAATAAATCGTATCCTGAGGGTAATATATTATTTCAATGGGATGGTCGTACTGAATCAGGAAAACTTGCATCTTCTGGTCAGTATTTTATAGTAGTTGAAGGAGACAATTTTCAGCGTTGGATAAACACAACAATGTTAAAATAATTTAGCTCATTAATAGCTTTCTTAAATCTTCAAGATATCTTTCGTAATCTTTTACTGATTTCTCAAAGCGAATTTCATATTTTTCTTTAAACTCAGGACTATTTTTTAAATATACTCTTCCACCCTTTTCTTTTTCTGCAATTTTATCAAAATTTAAAAATAACTTATCTAAACCATCTAGACGCTTATTAATAATTTCAACTTTATTTAATTGTTTACTTATTTTATCAAGATGATCTGCTTCATTTGTTATTGCATCTACTAGATCTGCAGTTAATTTGTTAATAGATAGCTGAAATTTTTCTCTTTTATCATAAAGTTCTTCTGTTATAAAAAACCATTCATCTTTCTGTTCTTTTATAAAAACTAATTCCATATCTCTCTTTGATAATGCTTTTCTAATCTTGGAAATAGATTCTTCGTATGCGACTTTTCTTAAGATAATAGCATCATCAAGAATAATGAATTGTTGTTGATAAGTATTTTCTTTACCAGGAATTTTTGAATCAATATTTATTTTCCTACTCTTTTGCACTCTAATTATAAGTTTTTTCTCTTTTTTTGCATTAGATAGAATATTTTGATGTGCAGCGGCCATAACAGATAAATTAGCATCTAAGAATTCAAATAATTGAAAGTCATTNNCTCGAGCATCATTGATTAATCTTCTAAGTGACTTTTTTATTGATTTTAATTCTTTTGATTTATCTTGAACCCAAGTACGGTGATTACGCACTTGAGATTCCATAGCGTGTATATCAACGAACTGCTTAGAATTNGATGGTAAAAATTTTCCTAATTTTTGTGAAAGATTTGATGATTTTGTTTGTGAAGTAATATTGTTAAAAAAACTTGTTACAGGATTAGTACCAGAGCAACCTGTATAAAAAAACAAAAGTCCTATAGATAAGGACTTTTTAAGNTTGAGATTCATTATATATAAACTATTCAGTCTTTAACCCGCAATAGTTTATCTAATTCTCCTGANTGATTTAAGGAAAATAATTGTGAATAACCTCCAATAACTTTTTCNTTAATAATTATTTGGGGCACGGTACGCCCCCCTGTAATATCATACAGATCTTCTCTTGACATATCATTTTTTTCAATATCAATTTCTTTATAAATCACATTTTTATCATCTAACAATTGTTTCGCATTCTTGCATGGAACACACCATTCTGTTGAATAAATTATTATACTCATTTAATAAATAAAATCTTTTGNACTTTTCTAGAATTTAAGGCGTCTAGAACTACAAAGTACGTTCCTGATGAAACTGATTTTCCAAATCTATCTTGTCCTTGCCATTGAATATTGTATTTCCCNGCATACTTATTTTCATTTATTAAAATATCTATCTCATTTCCTAAAATATCATAAATAGAAATTTTTACATCTGATATTTTGGGCAATTGATAACTAATAGTTGTTGAAGGATTAAAAGGGTTTGGATATGCTGGAAGCATTTGAAAACCACTAGGTAAATTACTATCATCTTTAGATGATAAAGGAGAAACATAGTTTATTGGAGATTCTGTTGTAAATCGAATAGAACGTTCATTTTGAACTTGAGCTGCTCCTGGACTATAAATATTATTAAANGCATATTGAATACCTTCATTTTTTGTATGATCTTCAATTCCAATAGTTGAATAGTTTTTATCTGCATCTATATCAGCAATATCAAGATAATGAAATTCAATTACTCCATCACCNCTTTCTGTAGNAATAGCCTGTTGATTATACAAATAAATCGCAAAAGTCTCTTCGGTGATTTCATCAAAACCATTTAATGCTCTAGACCATTCAATAATAAACCTTCCATTGTTTTGTTCATATTTTGTAAAGACTTTTATTGAGTCTTCATTTATTACTTCTAAATCATCCCAAAAAGGTGCTAAAACTGCTTTCGGACCNAAAGCCATTGGTATAGTATAATTATAGAAATAATCAATATCACAAGGTATAAATGAAGCCCATCCATTGGAATTAATTGTCAACTGATNATATGTTTGATTAAAATATTTAAATTCAAATGGCAGCTGCACCGTTATATGATCATCATCATCTAATTTATATTCAGAGGCTCCACTTCCACCATACATGGGGTCTAATTCAACCCAATCAAATACAGGTGCTTGAATATAGTTTGTATCAGTATCATCATATGCCCAATAGCCATACCATGTTGGGGCAATTGGCTGATTATCATTTGATAATGAACTGAAATCTTTTTGTTCAGAGTGAACTATGATTGTATCTTTTTTTATAGATAATTGATAGCTTAGAGAACTACCNGGAGAAACATTNCCAATTTCAAATTCATAATTCATATTATTTAATTCTAAATTAGAATACGGGCTAATTGAGAAATAATCTCTTCCATTCATAAAAATTGATAGTGAATCATCTAGCGATACTAGTTCTAGAAATAGGCTATCTAAATCTGTATTTGAATAATTNTTAATTAATACTGATAAATCAGTATTGGAATCATTAGATAATTCATCACTATTCAAATCTGTAATTAAAATCAATGGTTTGATAGGTATGGCGCAATTAAAATTCCAATCATGCGAATCAATACTTACGTTTATAAAAATATTTTCTTTATTTGNTGAATTTGCTCGCAATCTTATCGGCGTGNTACTTNAAGCAGATTGCCCAGGATCAAGAGCGGGGATTTCAAAATTTGATGATATTATCTGACAGTTTTCTACTAAATGACTATTTACGTATCCATCAANTGAAGGAATAGCGGATGAACCTTGATTCATAAATATTGGATATATATTAGTTATTTCTCCAATATTTAAATGATTCTCATTCAACTGATCTAATTCATAACCAATTAAAACTAATTCAGATTGATCATCNCTAACCTCTAACTCTATTTTACCTTGAACAAAGCCACTTTTATTAGCATAAATATCTATTATGGATACANCCTCCAAATTAATAGTAGCTTGAAGTTTTCCATATAAATCAGAATTACCTTTAAATACAATACTATCATTAACCATTAACGATAGGATTGCATTGTTAACAGGATCACCCTCATCTGTAAATACTGATAATTCAATAAAACCATCCTTATTTGAACAGTCCTCTGCAATTATAGAAAATTCACTAGGCCTAGATAGATACATTGAAACAGAAGGATCCCCAACAATATTATAAACATGAAAATAAAACTCTTGAGCTTCCTCTGCACCATCTAGATTAGGAAACTCTCTAGTTAAACCCATCAGACCAGCGTTCATAGCAGGGCCTAGTTCTACTATGTTATCATCAAACATTGCATCAAACATATATGCATTAATTACATTGTTAAATTTTGTGCTNGTGTGTAGATCAGAAGGACCAACTATAGCTATTCCTCCTTTTGGGTTTGACGGTGTGCCAGCCCTGACCAATGCTTCACCAAGACAGGGGTCTACATTATTAGCAAAATCATTAGAATTGCAAACAAAGCTAGTAAATATTGGAGTCATCCATCCGTTATTAAGTGAAACAACATCTCCTACATGAAATTCTGGATAGTGCCATCCGTTTGCATCACCCCAACCTCGGTAATTGACAATACCAACTCCATTATTAATATAATTTTGTATTAATGATGCTCCTTGTTGGATAGGCGGATAGAATACGGTATCTACAGAAGAATAACCATTATCATATAATAGATCTCGNACCCAATAAGATGTCCATTTGGGTGTTATAGGTATTGGTACTGTATTACTATAGTTTCCNGCAACAACAAGTGCCTTATCTAGCCAATCGGAGTTTGTTAATAAAGGTTGACGGTGATAATTGATCGTTTTACGAATCATGACGACTAATTCAGAAATTGAATCAATTGAAAAACGNCCTATAAATACATCAGGGAAAAAATCATCACCAAAAATATGAGTATATTTTTGATCAGTTACATCATTTTCAGGCCCGTAATAAAATGAAGGCATAGTAGCTACACCATCTATATCTCCAATTAACAGTACATATTCCAGCATAGGATCTTCAAGAATAATATTTTCTATAAGTTGTTTTATTTCCGTTGCAGTAGGCCCTGTATCCGAAAGAGTTTTTAAATAAACATCAAATCCCTGTGATTTTTTAAATGATATAAGCTCACCGAGATGATCTATCATATTATCAGGNGTAATAATCAGATATGATCCACGTTGAGCATTGAGTTGACTAATAGGAATATTGTANTGCTCNGANATNTAATTTGCATATGATATGGGAATTGANCTACTTAGTATTTCATTTAGATTTTTTCCTCTAAATGANCCCTCATTTGCAAATACAAATGTAATTAATAATATTATGGCTTTAGCAATATACATTTTTTATATAAGATTTCATTCTGGGTAACAATTTTAATAAAATACACACCAGATACTGGAGTTTTTTGATAACTATCCAAAAAGTTATAACGCCAAATTTTCTTCTGATTATATTGGGGAAGAATTTCTCCGGAATAGACCTCTTGACCAAGCAAATTATAAACATTAATAGAAGTTGGTGAAGAAAAATTTAAAAAATCAATATTTATCATTCCATTTGATGGATTGGGATAAATTTCACTTACAGATATTTTTGAAGTGTTTTGGTTTAAGGGTGATTGTTCAATTATAGAACCCAAGGTAGAGTTATCCCCTGAAAATAACTTCATATCATANATATTGTAACCTCTATAATTAATAGTTATATCTCGCTTAAATTCAAGTAAAACTTTAATATTGCTAATGCCATTGGTATCTATAGCTACCAATCTATGTCTAGAGCCTTGATCCCATTGATGTCCGGTAAGAAAAACTTGGTTTATGATGTTATCTGTTGAATCCATAAGGGTAATACCAATTGAATCATTATCCCATTCTAACTCCCACCGATGATCAATTCTTAATACAATCATTTTCATTGGTTCAGAGAAAGAATATAGTTCAGTTTCAAGTACAAAAATGGAGTCTAGTGAATCTGCATTAGCATAGAATAATCCATTCTGAGATCTAATGATATTATAATCGAAGACCCATGGCCCTTCGATTATATTAAAAGATGAATTATCAATTATTGGATAACCATATATATTTTGAACCTGTAATGGCTCATACATATCTATATTCAACTCAAGGTCACTATCAATAGTAATTTCTTGATACCATGGCATAAGAAAATCCCAAAATAATGTAAATTCCCATTCACCTTGTGGAACTTGAAGGATATGATTATGAGAAAAGTCCATTTGAATAGTATCTGATATATCTGAGTTTTCTATTACTAAAAAAGGGTTTTCTTCTAACACAACAGGATATTGGAAAGAAGAAATATTTATTTCTAGGTTATACAATGGTATTGGCGTCATAGTTACATTTTGTACTGTAGGAGAACTGGGGTTAGCTGTAATATTAAAATTCAATGGGAAATAACCATTCTTTCTATAAGTAAGGTTATATGTCCCTGATTCAACAATCCTGCGATATCGACCAAATTCATCACTTCTACGGGGCTTTTGTACTCCACTGTGCAATTCTTGAATCGTAACAACTACATCCTCAAGAGGATTTCCGTTTCCTCCATCTGTTATAACACCAGTTATTTGACAAGCATCTGTATTATAA
>NZXJ01000049.1 GCA_002701945.1 Fidelibacterota bacterium | reverse complement strand
TTTTAATTTATATTTTAATCTACCTAGCCGATTAAAGATGAGTAATTNNNTTNANCATGGATAAAANAATGCTATATCNCCNTTCGAGTTAATTTCNATATTTTCTCCACAATCTCNNTCNATGATATGCTGATTTAAATCAATAAATATAAGTGGTTCTATACCGGACATATTTCCTCTCATAATTACATTATCATTCTTTGAAAAAAGATAAAAATATCCCCAGCTATCTACCGCCATATCATCTATGACTAAATTAGATCTATTAAATTTTGAGCTCAGNTCTAAGCTNTTNATTAGATTAAGAGAATAATCAAAACGAAAAACTTTATTTTCACTTCTATCAAAAATATATAAATCTAAATTTGATACTTTAAAACCAATGGGATCTATAAATGAATCGTAATCATTTCCAAACCCTCCAGTAAAATAAAAGATTCCTTTTGATGATTGACTAGATACCATCCTGGAATCAAGATCAAGATAAAATGTCCATCCGCCATGACCTTTGATAATTCTATCAATAGAATAATCTTTTTCTTTAAGTTTTGCAGGAAACTCAGAGATCTCAACACCTTGTGCAATTAAACTGCTGATAAATAAAGTACTAATAACCGCCCTAATCATAGGGTTTATATGATTAAGTTGCTTCTTTAGTTTCAGAATATTTTGGGAGATAATTCAACATATATATCCCAATACTAATCATTATGAGAGAAATAACTTGAGCCCCTGAAAATCCAACAGNATCTTTAACAATCCATAGATATTTTGGATTTAATCTAATGAATTCAATAAAGAATCTTTCTATACCTGCTAAAATTAAATAAGTGAAAAANAAGCTACCTTTAGTTATNACTGCTTGTCTTTTATTCCACAAAAAGAAAAAGATACCAAAGCCAATGATTGTTTCAATTATTTGAGTAGGAAAAACGGTAATTATTTCACCTGGATTCCAATTAGATAAATTTAACCATGGATAATTATAAGCTAGTGATTCATATGTAGTAGGTGGAGCACCATTTTCAAATGATATGCCAATAACTGACTTAGTAGGTAAACCGTAATCGTCGCCAACTAAAAAACAACCTATTCTTCCAATAGAATATCCAATTATTAATAAAGGTGCAATTATNTCGGCAAATTTTAGCCAAGGTAAATCATTTTTTCTTAAAACTATGGTTACACCAATTGTACCGCCCATTAGCCCTCCGAGGAAGACTAAACCGGCCCCACTAAATATCATTCCATATGGATCTGCAATCACCCTATCAAAATTTTCTATTAAATAATATATCTTTGATCCAATAATTCCACCTAATGCTGCAGAAGTAACTATATCTGATGCTATTTTTTCATCATAGTCTAAACGTTTCATTTCTTTAAAAAGCAATGCATAACAACTATAGAAAGCAACAACCAACATAAGACCATATGAATAAATAGCTAGATGAAATTCAAATCCAAATATTCTAATTAAACCAAAATCATATACGATAGGCCACATTATACTTTATCTCCACAAGTAGAACAAAATTTATCATTAGTTTTTAATTTATTACCACACTTTGAACAATAATTTTTTCTATTTTTAATACTTTTATTTTGATTATTATTTAGAAACAAAGCACCAACTAAAATTGATAAAGCGCCCAACACTGCGAATGGTTCCCATAACGGCAATCTATGTCTAATAGGAGTCCTATTTTTTTTCATATCAAGAACTTCATTATTNCTACCTGGGTTATTTACCAATTTTTCTTGTAAATACTGCATTGTAGTCTTTTTCGAAGGATTATCATAATTAAAGTAAATTACTTCTTTTGACATTTCTTTTAATTCTTGAAAATGTATTTGATGAAATACAATATTATGCTGGTCTTTATTAGAGGTAGATTCTAAATCAATATTAAAATTTGTTGATACNAGAGGCTCTTGGACAAAAACATGAAATTCACCTAATGAAGCTGTGAATTGTAAAGGATATTCAATATTTCTTNTTATTGAAGAATTGAATGGATTATAAAAAACAAATACTCTGAATGAAGATTTATTTAAATCTAAATGTACCCATTTCATTGAATTTTCATCCTTTATGTCTAATACTTGAACTTCAGATTCGTCATTGGTAGTTCCAGATACATAAAAGACAGAATCTGTTAAAGTAGGAACAAGCATTTTCATNGAAAAAGAACTATCAGGTAAATTAATCTTACCATTTATTTCCACCATAACTCCACTATAATAGTATTCGGGATAGATATAAACATTCAAATCATTGATCTTAGAGCTTGCAATAAGTGAACTATAAATAAATAAAAGTATGATAAATAAGTATTTCTGCATCTGAATCAATATNTTTAATTAAAATAATACATTTAATTTATTTATTGACTAATAATTATAATTGAGTTGTTACAAGAGTTAGAATAATTAAATCATATACAGTATGTGCATATGCAGCAGGTCCAAATCCTCTAAAAACATAAATAAACCCTAGAAAAATACCAGCAAGAAAACGCATCATAAAGACTGAAAAGTTAGNTTCCTCACCATAATCACCCATAAAGTGGAATAGTGAGAATAATGCAGCTGATAGAATGATNCCACTTGTTATTTTAGCAATTTTTTTCCATTGAAAAACAAAGCCTAATATAGAACTAAATCCTGCAATAAGGATAACACGAAACACAAATTCCTCATAAATTCCAGCACCAATAGATAAAACTACCTGTTGAAGCATTGTACCTGTAGAATTAGTCATTAATAATGGGGCTGTAAACCCCATAAAAATATAAAGAAGACCTCCCCAACATATACTTTCAAAAAACATCCAAATTAAATATTCTCCATGTATTGCTGTAGATTGAAGAGATTTCTTTTGTCTTAAAAATGCAACCATAAATCCAATCATAAATGATGCGCTAAATCCATAAACTCCATAGATGCCAAATAATCCTAATACTTGCCGCATTAATACATCTGCGCCGTTTCTTAATTCCACAATATCATTTACTGAAATTGTAAANACACCAATCTCATAAATAAGAAATAAAGGTATAGTGAAAATAAAACTATATAAGGGTGAATTTGTAACAGACCAATAATTTGAATTGTTCATAGAATTCACTAATAGTTATTTATCTATCTGTAATACNGCTAATAGAGCTTCCTGAGGAATNGCAATCTTTCCTATAGACTTCATCCTCTTTTTACCTTGTTTTTGTTTTTCCCATAATTTTCTTTTCCTAGTGATATCCCCTCCATAACATTTTGCAGTAACATTCTTTTTTAACGCTTTTACAGTAGATCTAGAAATTACTTTAGTACCNAATGAGGCTTGTATAGGTACATCAAATAATTGCCTAGGAATCAATTCTTTTAGTTTACTACACAAAGCAACGCCTCGATCGTAAGCGTCATCTGCATGTGTAATAATAGATAAAGCATCAACAACATCACCATTTAAGAGTATGTCAAGCTTCATCAATTTCCCATCTCTATAGTCTGAAAACGCATAGTCGAATGATGCATAACCTCTACTCAATGATTTTAATTTATCATAAAAATCAAAAATAATTTCTGCTAAAGGGAGATCATAGTGTAATTGTGCTTTATCTTTGGTCAGGTAATTCGTATTCTTATATATACCGCGCTTTCCTTGACATAATTTCATTATATTTCCTATATAATCTGTAGGGGTGACTATTTCACAGGACATGTAAGGTTCTTTTATATTTTCGATATACGAACTTTTAGGCATTTTGGCTGGAGTATCAACTTCAATTTCTGTACCATCCTTATTGACAATAAGATACCTCGCATTTGGAGTAGTGGTTACNAAGTTTACTTCAAACTCTCTTTCTAAACGCTCCTGGATAATTTCCATATGTAGAAGGCCAAGAAAACCACATCGAAAACCAAAGCCTAATGCCTCACTAGTTTCTGGTTCATAAATTAATGATGCGTCATTTAACTTTAATTTATCCAGGGAACTTCGCAATTGATTATAGTCATCACTATCTGATGGATATAGTCCAGAAAAGACCATTGGTTTAATATGTTTATATCCAGGGAGCGCTTCTTTAGACTGGTTCTGCTTTGTTGTCAAAGTATCGCCGGGCATTATATGTGTAACGTCACGAATATTTGCAATTACATAGCCAACATCACCAGACCTTAATTCATCTGATTTTATCATTTTCATTATAAAATGTCCAACTTCTGTTATTTCATATTCATGTTGATGACCAAAAAACTTAGCTGTAGACCCAGCTTTTAAAACTCCATCAATAACACGTACATAAGGTATTGCACCTCTATAATTATCATATGTAGAGTCAAATATTAATGCTCTAGAGGGTGATTCTATATTTTCTTTTGGAGGTGTAATTCTATTAACTATTGCATCAAAAATTTCATCTATACCTATTCCATTCTTTGCNCTGGCAAGTATAATTTCATCTTTATCNCAACCTATTAATTCAATAATTTGNCGAGTTACATCNTCTATTTGCGCACTTGGAAGGTCTACTTTATTTATTATAGGGATGACTTGTAAATTATTTTCTATAGCTAGATAAGTATTGCTTACAGTCTGGGCTTCCACTCCTTGTGCTGCATCCACTAATAATAACGCACCTTCACAAGCTGCTAATGATCTAGAGACTTCATAAGAAAAATCAACATGTCCAGGTGTATCAATAAGATTTAATATATATGTTTTTCCATCCTTATGATTGTATTGGATCTGTATTGGATGACTTTTAATAGTNATGCCTCTTTCTCTTTCAAGATCCATACTATCTAACACTTGATTTTGCATATCTTTTTTAGATAATGTTTTAGTCTCTTCTAATAATCTATCTGCTAAAGTTGATTTGCCATGATCAATATGAGCAATAATACAAAAATTCCTTATCTTACTTTGATTCATATAGAAGAAATTAAGTTGCTAATTATGCATAGACTATTGAAACTCATTAATAATTTATTATATGCTAACAAAATCCAATTTATTTTGGGTTAAAGTTCCCTTTAAACGTAAGTTGATTGATGGACATAGAGCTAATATTAAATAGCATATACCAAAATATTTTAGGATTACTGCCTACTTTAATATTTAGTTTAACAATATTCATACTTTTTTGGNTAAGCGCTATTTTTTCTCAATTTCTGATTATTCGTTTAGCTAACAAACGNAATTTAGACAAAGAACTTTTATTCCTGATTAGTCGTATTGTAAAAATTGGACTTATAGTTTTTGGTATAATTACATCTCTAGGAACTTTTGGAATAAATGTCTCGGCTATGGTAGCTGGACTAGGCTTAACAGGGTTTGCACTTGGTTTTGCTCTAAAAGATGTGGTCTCAAATCTAATTGCTGGTTCCATTATTTTACTTCACAGACCTTTTAAGTTAAACGATGAAATAAGTATAGTTGGTCATGAAGGTAAAGTAATTAAGATCGATTTAAGGTATACTACTATAGAGTCTGATGATAAAAAAATTCTAATTCCAAACTCAATACTTTTTACTAAAGAAATTATTATTCACAATTAAGGACTATACTTTTTTTGAGCTCTTATTAATATTAAATCCGCTTTCTGTGGCTCACCATCCTGAGCTACGGAAACAACACGAACAGCTTCCATTAAAGGTATATTTCGATTATCATAATTTGCATATAAAGCATCTATATGTCCTGCGATAATATTTAAATCATATGTTACGCCTTGAGATATATGTTCATCTACTATATCATAAAATCTATTTATATAATATGGCTGAACCCAATATGGATCTTTCATATATTGTTTTTGCACTTCTCTCTCATGATGTAATTTCATTCTAGCAACACCACCATAAGCTCCATTAACAAAGGCTACTTTCTCGCCTTGACTAAGTTTCATCCAATAATCTGCTGGCGCCTCCGATTGACTATATAAAAGTGTAAAGAAAAATAAAAAATAGGCGATTATTCTCAACTATTCCTCCTGATATTTATAATGGTTAACTATGGGAATCCTTCTTCCTATTCCAAAAGCTTTAGATGTTATACGAAGACCTGGCGCAGCTTGACGCCTTTTATATTCATTAATTCTAATTCTATTATAAATATCATATACTTGTTTAGCATCAAAGCCTTCCTTAATTAAACTTAATGGAGACTCATGATTTTCTATAATACGATCAACCAATGGGCTTATAATTTTGTAATCAAATGGATCAAATTGTCCCTCTGATAATTCTGCTGATGGTAGCTTTTCAATACAATTTTTTGGAATCCTATCATATCCAGCTATTGAATTTATTTTAACCGATAAAGCATAAACATCTTCCTTTGATAAATCAGATATAACAGAAAGCCCTCCACTCATATCACCATATAAGGTACAATAACCTAAGGCCATTTCTGTTTTGTTACCTGTTGATAATACAAGCCAATTATATTTATTACTTAATGCCATAAGTATATTGCCCCTNGTGCGAGCCTGCAGGTTCTCTTCTGCTACATTCTTTTCTGTATTAAGAAATTCATTTTTTAGTATATCATCATATTGATCAACAATTTTTTCAATTGAAATTGATTTAAAATCAATATTTAGATTAGCTGCAAGCTCTTTTGCATCATTTTTACTGTGTTNACTTGAAATTATCGAAGGCATTGAAACACCATGCACTTTATCTGGCCCAAGTGCATCTGCAGCNAGACATGCTACCAATGAAGAATCAATTCCNCCACTNAGTCCTATAATAGCTTCTGAATGAAAAGTTTTATGAAAATAATCTCGAATACCTAAAATAAGAGCATGATACATTTCAGAATACTTATCTTTTTTTGGATTAGGAATAACTAAATCCACATCAGTATCAATATATACTACCTCTTCTANAAATTTTGCTCCTAANCCAACTAGTTCTCCATTACTATTCACNGCAATTGATTCNCCATCAAATATAAGCTCATCTTGCGCTCCAACGAGATTACAATAATATATTGGTTTCTTTATTTTATTTACTTTTTTCTTTATTACATCTATTCTTTCATTAAACTTCATCTCATGATAGGGAGAAGCAGAAATATTAATAATAAATGATGCACCAGCATCACATAATTCATCCGAGATTTTACGATCATAGTCTTTATCCCAAAGATCTTCACAAATTTGTAGACCAAGCACTACTTGTTCATCATTTATTTCAATTTTAGATAATCCTAATTTTTCTCCTGGAGTAAAATATCTATCTTCATCAAACACATCATATGTAGGCAATAATATTTTATCATATCTGAAGACTTGTTTTCCATTCATACATATTGCAGCAGAATTGTATAAATGACCATTTTCTTCATGAATATAGCCTATAATTATTGGTTTTGAAGATTTAGAAGATATTTCATCTAAAATAGTTTTATTTTTGTTAATAAATCCATCTTCATACAATAAATCAGATATTGGATAACCCGTTATTGCCATTTCTGGAAANACNACTATATCTGATCCATTCTCAAGACTTTCCATGTATTTACGTAATATTAATTCCTTATTTTCATTGAAAGCTCCAACTGTNGGATTTATTTGACATAATGCTATTTTCATTTATAATACAATCTTGAAATCTTTATAAGGATTTTGAATATTGTTTAATAAATTAAATTCAACATGTTCAACTTCAGATAATGGTGAACCTGTATGCAACCAGTTTTTAAATNATTTTAGTTGACTATCTTCTCCTACTACTTCCAAACTAACACTTCCATTATTCAAATTTTTCACCCAACCAGTTAATTTCAGTTTTTGTGCTTTTCTTTTTGTGAAATCTCTAAAAAAAACACCTTGCACTTTTCCATAAACTTTAGCTTTAAAACCATTCATAATTCATGTTTCATGTTTACAAGTTTTCTTTTATAAAATCAATTATTTGATGTGGTTTACTTACATTTTTTAGACCAGTTATATTCCAACTATTTAATCCAATAACTGGTTTTTCTAATTGAAANGCATAAGAAATTTCCGATAAAGTACCGTATTTACCGCTAATAGCAACTGCAACATCACAGTTATAAGCCAACAAAGCATTTCTTGATATACCCATNTTAGTTGATACTGGAATATTTATATAATTATTCATTTCAGATAAGGAATCACCTTTTAAGATTCCTATACATATTCCCTTTTTATTATGTACGCCTTTAGCTATTGCTTCCATTACACCTTTACCACCTCCACAGTATACTAAATAACCCTCATTTGCCAAAAGTTCTCCAAGTTTTTGAGTTTTATAATACATATTTTCGTTTATATCTCGTCCACCAAATACAGAAATACGTGTTTTGGTAAAAGTCATGGTTCTAATCGAGAAATTGTTCTTGGGAATGGGATTGTTTCACGTATATGTTTTATACCAGTTATCCATGCAACTGTTCTTTCAATACCTAAACCAAACCCAGAATGTGGTACCGATCCATACTTCCTTAAATCTAAATACCATTTAAAATCTTTTTTATCTAACCCGTGTTCCTCAATTCTTTTCTCAAGCACTTCCAAATTATCTTCTCTTTGACCACCACCAATAATTTCGCCATAGCCTTCAGGGGCTAGCATATCAACACCTAAGGCTAATTTTTCATTTTCACTATCTCGCTTCATGTAAAATGCCTTAATATCTGCTGGCCATCGATGTACCATTACAGGTCTATCATATTGTTCAGATATAATTGTTTCATCTGTTCCACCAAAATCACCACCATAAGAAAAATCAGAACCATTATCACTTAGTATTTTTACAGCCTCATCGTAGGTAATTCGTGG
>NZXJ01000048.1 GCA_002701945.1 Fidelibacterota bacterium | reverse complement strand
TTTATGCCTGATATCAATCAATTTGGGCAGATTGCTTACAGTCATTATGAGAATGCATCCTACAATATAGCAATTATAGATACGGTAGAATATTTTGATCAATCTCTAGTTGGGTATAATCCAGACTATTGGCAAAGGAATATTGATTTAAATCCACCTATGAACGATCAAATATGGGCTTCTGATAGTGCGTATACGGATGATTTTACAAATATGTTTATAAGCCCTAAGATTATGTTCGACTATAATACAGTGAAGCTAGGTTGGTACTTTTATTCAAATGAAATCATTGAACGCCTAAATCTTTTTGGAGGGGTTTCAGTAAACTCCTCTAAAGATTTGGATTTATTTTATATCTTTGAATTTAAAAGATTTTTCCCAACTGTGTTTGCAGAAGTATATTATCTAACAAGAAACATTCAAGAGACAAATAAATATTCTGTTTATTCTCTAGATGATCGTCTTCGTTTTCGACTTACTCAGTTTGATATTGGATTACGATTCCCTTTATATGGTCTTGGAAAATTAGAGCTATTTTCTTCCTGGCAGCAATATAGAGCGTTCATAAAAGAAAAAGTGTTAGATATTTCAGGATTAGAAGCAGGATTAGCTTACGATTATTACAAGGGGTTAATAAGTGGAATGAGGTTATCTGTAAATGGAGTGAAACGATTAGTAGATAGTAATATTAATCCATCAAGTGGCTTTAAATTGGATGCAAGTGTTCTATATGAGAAAAATGATTTTATTGAAGGCTTAGACCTATCTGATGCTGGCACCTTATTGCCGAATTATTCAAATAATAATCTNTGGCGTGTAGANCAATCAAGTTCTTTATACTTAACNATACCTAANACAAATCGAATAACCATAAATATNGAATCAATGAGTGGTNTAATTTCAAATACGGANGCTGATTCTTTTTTCCATTACTTTGCGGGAGGATTAAACGGACTAAAAGGATATCCTTACTATAGTATTGAAGGTAATGCAATGGCTATATTATCNGGGACATTACGAATGCCNCTTTTNAGGGAAAAACATATNCCATTAGGGTGGATGATTATTCAAAANAGTACTTTTGGTCTAATAGCTCAAATTGGAGACGCATGGGATCAAAAAGAAGAAAATCCTATATGGAATCGTTCTGCAGGAATTCAATTTAGAATAAATGGGTTTTCATTCTATAATTTTCCTACTGCAATTGGATTAGAATTTCATCGTGGTTTAGACACATTTGAGAGAAATATTGAAAATAATATGGTAACTTATGGAAACGATCAGCGCTTTTATCTAACACTTTTATTTGGATTTTGATACTATGAGAATTATTCTATTAATATTAGCTGTGCAGGCTATAAGCGCAAATGATCTTTATAATTTGGATAATAGGTTCCATTCTAGTTATTATTATTTTTCACAAGATTCTATTGATAAAGATTTTTTAATTCAAGATACAACCGACGATAGCTTAATTATCTATCCAGCAAAGCCTATGTTATATTCATTAATTTTTCCTGGACTTGGGCAATGGTATAACAAATCACCTTTATGGAAAATAGGTTTATTTTCTGGAATTGAGGTTGTATCTATTTTAAGTGGAATGCAGTGGGTAAAAAAGGCTGATAAAATAAGAGTTGACTACGAATTATTTGCAGATGGCAACTGGGATTTAGAAACGTGGGTATATAATACTTTAAGTACGCCAATAGGTAATTATGCTGATGTTCACATTGATGGTACACACAAGCTAACCTTAAAACTATCTGGGGCACTTGCAGAACAATTTGGAACTTATGTTACATCTGATTCATTAGAAGATAATGCGCATTGGGTGTATACAGGAGAAGTATCTGTTCTTAGGGATAGAGACTTTTACGAAAATATAGGGAAATATGATCAATTTGTAGGTGGCTGGACAGATTGTTATGGTCAAGGAAATAATCAGCAGTGGTTTGAAGTATATAAAGATGTAGGTGATAGTGTCGAAACAATTATTACTACTCCAAGTAAAGAAGACTATGTAGATCAAAGGGCACAATCAAACGACTATTTAAATATGGCTAAATTTGCTATTAGTGCTGTTATGTTTAATCATGTAATAAGCGCGATGGATGCTGTTTGGTCAACTCAAAGTTCAAATAGGCCAAAAAAAGAAAAAAAAGTAAAAACGGATGTTGGATTATTATATGATAAATTTTCCAGGTTTGGTGTAGGAGGAGTATCGATATCTTTATACTGGTAAAAAAATATCATTATTTTTACACAACTTTGCTTGTGGTTATATTTTCATTTAAATGTGCTTCTTTGAAACCTGGTGATGCAGGAGATATCGATTTACAATATGAAAAAGCTATGAAACTACTTGATAAAAAGAAATATTTACGAGCACAGGAAGAGTTTAACAACCTGGTAATTAGAGGTACACATACAGATCTAGGTGATGATTCACAATTCTATCTTGCTGAATCTTATTTTCTGAATAAAGAATATTTGTTAGCTATAGCTGAATATGATCGCTTGATAAGAAGAATGGGTTTTAGCCCCTATGTTGAAAAAGCAAGATGGCGAGTGTGTGAGAGTTATGTAAAAGAATCTCCCAAGTATTATAAAGATCAAAGTAATACATCTAAAGCCTTAAGTAAATTACAAGAGTTTATAGATGATTACCCAAACTCAGAATTCAAAGAAGAAGCAAATGGACAAATTTTAGAACTCCGTAATAAACTAGCTCAAAAAGAATATGCTACAGGTATTTTATACATCAAAATGGAAGAATATCCTTCGGCAATTATTTCATTCGAATCTTTAATTAATAATTACTATGATACAGATATTTTAGAAAAGGGTCATATTGGTATGATTAGATGCTATTCTCTAATGGATGAATACAAAAAAGCCGAGACTTACTACAATGATCATTCATCAGAAATAATTAGTGATGATCTAAAACAAACAGCATTGAAATATATTAATAAATCAAATTCCTCAAATTAAGTTTTGAATACTAAAGAAAAGATTTGTTTGTTTGGTGGAACATTTGACCCTCCTCATATTGGTCACCTATTAGTGGCTCAAACAATTTTTGAAGCAGAGAAATTTGATAAAATTGTTTTTATTCCTACGTTCAAAACACCAGATAAAGATAATGTTACAAATATAAAAGATAGATTAGCCATGTTAACAATGGCGGTTACTAGTAATCCCAATTTCGAGATATGTGATATAGAAATTAATCGAGGAGGTACCAGTTATACCGTAGATACAATTTTAGAGTATAAAAAAGAGTTTAATTTAAGTTCTAATGAAATATTCTATTTAATCGGTAGTGATTCTTTGCAAAATTTTCATAATTGGAAGGAGCCCGAACAAATACTTGATAATTGTAGGGTAATAGTAGCCTTAAGACCAGGTTTTAAACCGAGTGATATATCTAACTGGATTTTACGCAAGGTTCGATTTGCAAGTATTCCTCGTTTTGAGATTTCTTCATCAACTATCAGATCTAGATGGAGAGATGATAAAACTATACGATACATGGTTACGCAACCAGTATGGGAATACATTAATGACCATGGCATGTATCAATGATACTTAAATAAATTATGCGAGTAATGTGTTTATAGGTATTATTTTTTTAATTATTGGAAGCGCCATGTTATTTTATGGTGCAGAATTTATAGTAAAAGGAGGAAGCCGATTAGCAAGATACTTTGGCTTATCTCCCATCGTGATTGGATTGACTGTTGTAGCATTTGGAACTTCACTTCCAGAATTAGTAGTAAGTATTGTTGCAGCAATAGGGGGTTCATCTCCAATAGCCATTGGTAATGTAGTAGGGTCTAATATTGCTAATGTTGGACTAGTGCTAGGGATTAGTTCATTAATATTTCCTATAAAAATAAATTTATCACAAATTAAAAATGATTTAATCATTTATATTTTTGTTTGCCTAATGTTTAGTGCTTTTTGTATGAATGGTAGTATAAGTAGGCAAGAAGGCTTGATATTATTTCTTAGTGTTTTAATCTATACTTGGTATTCATTCTATTATTCATCGAGCAAAAATAATGATGAAGATGTTAATGATAAGAATCCATCTAATTTACGGATGCTTTTTATATTGATNATTTCAGGCATTACACTACTCTCTTTTGGCGCAAACCTNTTTGTAAAAGGAGCAATNGATATAGCTNGNTATTTCGGGATAAGTGAAATTGTNATTGGTATGACTATTGTTGCTTTAGGAACGTCTCTTCCTGAACTNGCTACCTCTGTAATTGCATCTTTTCGNAAAGAGCATGCGATTTCAATTGGTAATATTGTTGGNTCAAATTTATTTAATTTACTTTCTGTTATAGGAATTGTTTCTCTAGTAAGTCCAATAGAGTCTCCGAAAGAAATACTATTTTTTGAAATACCATATATGATTATTTATGGATTAATCTTATTTCCTATTGGAATGTTAAAACAGCCAATTCATCGATTNACTGCTGCGTTTCTTCTAATTGGTTATCTATTATTTATTTATCAGTTATTTTAATATTTGTATCATAAATTTTGTATTCTTATGAAACGTTTTATATAGAAGTTAGATTGTTGCTATGATTCAAATGGAAAATGTAACCTATTCATACGANAAAGGTTACGGTATTAAAAATGTTAATTTTACCATTGATGATTCAGAGTTTACATTTTTAATTGGACCTACAGGCTCTGGCAAAACAACTATAATGAAATTAATATATATGGCTTTGATTCCTCAAAGTGGAGTTGTGACTACAGGAAAGTTTCGATCAGATAAAATTAAAAAAAGGAAAATTCCTTTTTTGAGAAGAAAAATTGGTATGATTTTTCAAGATTATCATCTTCTTCGAGACAGAAGTTTATTTGAAAATATTGCTTTACCGCTATATGTAATAGGAACTAGGCATAATGATATTCCTGAACGTGTGGAAGAAGTAATTGATCAAGTAGGTCTNACTGGAAAAGAAGACCATTCACCAGATGAACTATCTGGAGGAGANCANCAAAGAGCATGTATAGCAAGAGCTTTGGTAAAAGAACCTGAAATTATACTTGCTGATGAGCCTACAGGAAATCTTGACCCGATAACTTCATTTGAATTATTAAAATTACTAGAATCTGTAAATCATGATGGCACGGCTGTACTAATGGCATCTCATAATTATAATCTCATTAAAGGTCGAGGTCATAGAATAATGGAAGTTCAACAAGGAATTCTTCGTAACAACTGATGTTAGATAGATTATTATTTTTATTTGCAGAGGGTTTTAGAAATTTACTAAGACATAAATTAACAGTCTTTGCTGCGATATTTTCTGTATTTATGACGATGATAATAATTGGTTCTCTATTAATTATTGGAAAGAATACAAATAAATTAATTTATTATCTTCGATCTAAATATAAGATAGAAGTTTTTTTTGATAGTGACATTTCNAAAAGGGATGCTGTTAATTTAGTGGAAGATATAGGTTCAATTAAAGGCGTTCGNAATACTACTTTCATTGATAAAGAAAATGCTACTAGAATTTTTGAAAAGCAATTTGGNGAAAANATTTTAGATTATATAGATCGTAANCCGCTNCCNATGAGTTGNGTTGTTAATGTAAATCGAACNGGTGATTTTGAATTAGATATTTTNCCGATTGTTAAAAAAATAAATGCATTAGATGGTGTCGATAACGTTGANCATCAGGGAAAGTTAATTCAAAGAATAGAAAGCTATCATAATCGTTTTACAAAGCTATTNTTTATATCATCNATTATTATTATTGCCATTACAATTAGCATTATTTACAATACAATTAAATTAACTATTTATGCGAAAAAAGATTTAATTCAGGACTTACATATTATTGGCGCAACAAATACCTTTGTAAAAGTACCATTTTTAATAGAAGGAGTATTGCAAGGATTGATAGGGTCAGTTATTGCTTTCACGTTTTTATCAATAGCATTAAAGATAGGTAATAGCTTATTATCTCAATTTGTCTCTATTTCCATTCGTATGGATCCTGCAGCAGCATCTGTGATGCTTTTGATAGGAATATTAATTAGTTTTATTGGAAGTTTTCTTTCAGTTTCACGGTTTTTACCATAATATTAATTACAAACTTGATTTATTGAATTCTTAATAGATAATTAACAAATTTTAATACAAGAATAATCAGAGATAATGNAGTTAAATCAAAGAGAAAAAGAAATACTTAAAAAGACAATNGAGGATTATATATCCTTTGGGACTCCTATTAGTTCACAAAGNTTGCATAACAATTATTTCAATCAATTAAGTGCTGCNACCATAAGAAATTCATTAGCAAAACTTGAGCAAACAGGNATGCTAAAGAGTATTCATACTTCNTCAGGAAAAGTTCCCACAGATAATGGTTATAGATATTATGTAGATANTTTGATAGCTGAAAATACTNNCACCATACAAGAATATGATAATATAGCTCAAAAGCTATCNGATGCTTCTGATAATTTAGAAGANTTNCTGCAGGCAACCGCCTACATGTTAGGTAAAATTAGTAGATTATTTAGTATGGTTATTATCTCTAAACAGCAAAAAAATATNTTGAATGAAATAGAATTGTTACACCTGTCATCTGAACGTATAATGTTAGTNCTTGGATTAGACTCAGGTTTTATTCGATCNATAGTCTTAAACCTAAATGTTACTATCNANANTTCTTCACTTAAATTTATTAATGAAGCTTTAAAAGATAGGTTGCTAGGTTTATCATTAGACGAAATTCAATCGAGTATAAAAGAACGATTAAAAGAATCTCAGTATTTTGATCATGAGATTGTTCAAATTCTAGTGCAAGACCCAAATAAGCATTTTAAGATTTCTGGTGAAAAGCTTGTGTATACTTCACCTTTTTATCAATTATTAGATTATCCAGAGTTTCATGAGATAAATAAACTAAAAACATTAATGTCATATATTCATGATAAGTCTATGGAAGAATATTTTAATAAGTATTTATTGGATGGTGGNAATAGTATCATTATTGGAAAAGAAATTGGTGATTCTAATTTTAATAATTGTTCTATTATTAGTGAACCATTTGAAAATAATAATATTAATGGTCAAATGTTAGTATTAGGCCCTAAGCGAATACCTTACAAAAATATTAAAAGAATTTTAACAAATTTTACTGATATAATTAATGATGTCCTCTAAAAAGATGAAGCCTAAAAAACAAACTACTAAAGAAAATGTATCGAATAAAAAGAAGGCTGCTAAGTCTACTGCTAGAGTTGATAAGAATAAATTATTAATTGAAAAGTTAACTACAGAAAATAAAGAATTAGAAGATAAGCTATTAAGATCAAAAGCCGAGTTTGAAAATTTTCGTAAAAGAAAAGAAAAAGAAATTATAGATATGATTAAATATGAAGGTAAAGATGTAGTTAAAGCCATGATTTCTATAGTAGATGATCTGGAAAGACTATATCTTGCTATAGATGTTAANAATGATTCAAATAAATCCCTTCAAGAAGGCATTTCTATGATTCAATCAAAAATTGATAAAATATTCTCAGAAAGGGAAATCTCTTCTTTTTGTGAAGAAGGTGATATTTTAGATTCTGATTTACATGATGCATTAATGGTAAAACAAGAGAAAGATAGAAAAGATAATGAAATAATTGAGGTATTTGAAAAAGGATATAAATATCGTGAACGTGTAATACGGCATGCAAAAGTAGTGGTAAATAAATCATGAGAGATTATTATGAAATATTAGGCGTTGATCGTAATGCGAGCACAGATGAGTTAAAAAAAGCCTATCGAAAGATAGCTCTAAAATACCATCCAGATAAAAACCCTGATGATAAGGAAGCAGAAAAAATATTCAANGAAGCTGCNGAAGCATACAGCATTTTAAGCGACAGTAAGAAAAAAGCTCAATATGATCAGTTTGGNCATGCTGGAGTTGGTATGGGACAAGGTGGTGGTGGCTTTTCAGGTGGAGTTCATATGTCAATGGATGACATTTTTAGTCAATTTGGAGATATTTTTGGTGGTGATGATATTTTTAGTAGTTTTTTTGGTGGAGGTTCTNGTAGAAGATCTAGTTCTCGTCGAGGTAATGACATTCGTATAAGAATTAAATTAGATTATGAAGATATTGCTAANGGTATAGATAAAAAGATAAAGATTAAAAGGTCGATAGTATCTCCTGATATAAAACTTACCACCTGTCCTACATGTAATGGCCAAGGACAAGTTTCACAGGTTTCTAATACGATTTTGGGGCAGATGCGTACACAATCTATTTGTCCCCATTGTCAAGGTAATGGCAAAGCTGTGGGTAACAGACCTAGCGGAGTATCTCCTGATGGGTTGATAAAAAAAGATGAGACAATAAAATTCAAGGTTCCAGCAGGGGTTGAAGAAGGAAATTATATGACCTTAGAAGGTAAAGGGAACGAAAGTATTAGCGGATCTCCAGGTGATTTAATTGTAATGTTTGAAGAAAATGATCATCAATATTTTATAAGAAATGGTGATGATATTCTTATAGAAGCGCATATTTCTTTTTCCCAGGCAGCTTTAGGTGATACTCTTGAGATACCTACTTTAAATGGGATAGCAAAATTAAAAATTCCGTCGGGAATACAATCAGGACAAATTTTAAGAATGAAAGGTAAAGGTTTTCCTAGAATTCGCAGATCAAGCAAAGGCGATCAATTAGTTAAGATNCAAGTNGAAACACCNAAGAAATTATCTAGTAGTTTGAAAAAGATTATGAAAGAATTATCAAGCGCTGATGGTAAGGTTCAGAATCAGTTTCAAAAAATGAAATTTTAATTGATATGATTAAATATTTAGAACAATCTTTATTTATAATAAATTATAATCGTATAGTTAATTAATTTNTTTATACATAAATAATAATACGTTAAGGAAGTGAGTACATAATTTTGGATAAACTTAAAAGAAAACAATATTCTGATTTGATAGAATTGGGTATTGTGTTTGCTTTTCTATTTATGATAATTACTATTTATGTACCCAGTATGATCTGGGAGGAAGAGAATGAGGCCTCTAATACTGCTAGATTTAATATTCAAACTGTGTATGATATTGAATATTTTTATAGAATACTTACAGATAAATATGAATCCGATGGACTATGGGCAATGAATGTAGTAAATGCAGTTCGTGATTCTGTATTAGCAGATTCAACATATCTTGGAGAGAGAAATTTTGAATTAATTGGTCAAAACATAAGNGTAAATATTCCAGATGGTTTTGATGTTGAATATGATACNACGTTTGGATTTTTAAAAACGCGNAGAGATACNCTAATGGATACTATTCATACTGTTGTTGTTTATTCAGAAGAATTATCGCGTAATGATACGAGNTTTGTAACTAAAGANGATCTTTCATTAGTAATGCTTGATGATGGATTTATCTCTGATTTAGGATATGAAACAAAGCTAAGATCTGAAGTTGTATCTTATTATGATAGCTATANCCCTGATTCATCAAATTTTTATTGCCCGTTAACNAATGAAAAGATTGTAGTGAATCTTAAAGATGAGGGTGAGATCCTTCGAATTTCTAGTCCAATAGAAGGAATATATAGTGAAGGCAGATATTTACTTTTTTCATTTAAGACTAGAAANCACGGATATATTGAAGATGGATCGCGTAGTTGGGACCAGTAGCATTCTGGTTTGATCGCACTTTACATATCTGAATCACAGATATCAATTGCCCATTACTCTAGGGTACAAGGTAGCCCCTTATTAGCTAATCTTTGCGTTGTAGATCTTGAAGACTCTCTAGCTGAGAANATCAANAATGAAGAACTAGCAGTTAGTTATCTGATTAATGCTATAGACAAAGCAAGTAAAACAGTCTTTTTTTCAGGTAATGAAATTATTATCTGCATATCGGATTCTCTTATAAATCATGAAGTTTTTAAAACTGAAATTGATTCTTCTGATAAACAAATTCAGCAATTAGTAGAGTGGAAAAAAGATAAGAGATTTGGNCCAACTGTTGAAAANTTTCAGGCTTTTATTGAATTGTATAATGATAGAAGNTTAGGGCATATAGTTTATATACATGATTATTTAATAAAAGCAACTCAGAGAATATGTGATACGTATTCTTGTTCGCCAATTTGGATGGGAAGCAAATCAATGATATTATATGCTTTAGGAAATTTTCCCTTAATGACTGTAGAGTATCTTAAAGGATCTTATAATACATTTTATTTTGGATTAGATACTATTAATGGTGGAAGAGTATCATATGGAAAAGAAGGTTTAAAATGNGTAGATACAATTGGTGAAAAAGAATTTATGGAGAAATTATTTTTACAAAAATTTACCATGAAAAATAAACCCCCATGGACGTTGTTATTAAATGAAATATCAGATGCAAGAAAAATGCATTGGAAGAAATTTAATCTGAAAAAACACGAATTATTCTCTGAACTTAGTTTAGATAATGTGAAAATAGATGGACCTGAAATGACTACTGAGCATCAAATTATTCTCTCAACAATGATAATGCATCCAAATATTCATCAAGGTATAAATATGTATAATAGCCCCCATTTGGTTGTAGATCGTGCTTACCATGAAGATAGTTTCATCTATGATAATTATGAAGACAATGAGTTGCCAAGTGTACAAGTAAGAGATAAGAGCCAAGATAAAAAAGCTATATCAAAAGTAAACAAAAAAATGCAGATAACATGGAAAAATCCTTTTACAAGTATAGCTTTCATGATAATAAAACCATTTACTATCACTGCAGAATTTTTTAATAATCTTTTTTATTCAATAAGGACTGCAATCAAATTAAAATGGTCATCTGAAGATATAATATCATTTATAAGTGCATTTTTATTAATCAGTTCGTTTGCTCTGACAATTTATTTTAAAGAGATGAAGCAAAAAAGAATCCCTGAACTAGAATATGAATATATTAATGCGGTTAGTGATATTAGCAACAAAAG
>NZXJ01000047.1 GCA_002701945.1 Fidelibacterota bacterium | reverse complement strand
TTGATTCAAGATACTGCGTGGGATGGCTTTGAGGAAATTCCATTAGATATCATGAAAGGATATTGGACGGAGATGTATGAAATAACACAACAAATGGGAGAAGAGGTAATTGATGTACTATTTCTACAATCTGGCGTGGGAAGTTGGGCTGCTTCAATTTTAGGCTATGTTGCAACGCAATGGAAAAACCCTCCAATATGTATCAGCGTAGAACCACATTCAGCGAATTGTTTATTTGAATCGATTAAAGCTGGCAAAAGAGTTGTAGTCGAAAACGATGAAACAACAATTATGGCAGGTTTAAACTGTGCTTCTGTATCAACCTTAGCATGGAATATATTAAAAAATGGTCTATCAGGATCTATATCTATCACAGATGAACTATGTGAAGAAGCTATGAGATTACTAGCTTATCCAATATCCGATGATCCTTTGATTATATCAGGTGAATCTGGAGCAAGCGGACTTGGTGGCTTAATTGGACTATCTAGATCTGCTAATTATAAAGAATTGAAAGAAAAATTTAACTTAAATAGGAATTCAACAGTTTTGGTTATCAATACTGAAGGCGATACTGATCCAATAAACTATAAAAAAGTTATCAATGAAAAAAAATATTAATACTTTAATATGTAGACTCAAATTTTTAGAATATTGTTTTATTATAAAAGACTAAATTTGTTTGAGAATTCAATTATGAAAGTAATAAACAAAAAAATCATAATAATTATGATATCCATTTTCATTTCTTTTTATTGCGATGAAAATAGTGATGGGAATAATGTAAATGGATGCACAGATAGTATAGCAACAAACTATAATAATTTGGCTACCAATGATGATGGAAGTTGTGAATATACACTGAATGGAGTTACTCTAAAATGGCTTCGAACATTTAATTCGTCTGATGGAGTATATTTTAATGAAGGATGGAGCGTTGAGCCTACCTCAGATGGTGGTTTTATTATAGCGGGTGCAGCATCTGGCTATGTTGGCCTTCTAATTAAAACAGATTCTAATGGACAAAAAGAATGGCATCAAGTGTACAATAATTCAACTTCTTTGCATAGCGCGAGTCAAACATCTGATGGCGGATTTATTGCTACTGGATATTATGAATGCGATACATCTGCAGCATGTTATCCTGACATATTTCTTGTAAAGACAAATAGTAATGGTGCAATTGAATGGGAACAATTATTTGGTAATGAAGAAAATAATGATTGGGGAAGAAGCGTTATCGAGACTCAAGATGGAAATTATGTCTTAACGGGAACATGGAATGATGATGGTTGGAATTCAAAAGCATTGTTGAGAAAATATAGTAATACAGGATCTCTTATTTGGAGTAAAACTTTTTCAAGTTCTGATGCAAATGAAGGCTATTCTGTTATTGAAACATCGGATGGGAACCTTGTCTTTGCCGGCTATTCAGGTACGCAGCATGGTGCATATAATAATTTTATGGTAAAAACAAATGCGGATGGTGGACAATTATGGAAGAAGAAGAATCAATCAGTTGGTGATGCATTACTTTATTCTGTAGTAGAATCCCCAAGTGGAGGATATGCCGCTGCAGGATTTTGTAATAGCTGGAGAGCAAACTCAATAATAAAAAAGAATCAATCTGGTGGGACTCAATGGCAAAATTGCTATGTTGAAGAAGGAAGTAATTATGGTTATTATGATATTACTGCCTCTTCAAGAGGTGGCTATTATTTAATTGATGAACGTTCTTTTTTAACAAAAATAGATGATGAGGGTACAATAATTTTTAGTATACAATTGTACCAAGTGAATCAATCAATTATTGAATTGGAAGATGGAGATATTGTCGTAGGTGGGTATGGATTTAGAGAAGGAAATGATGGGGGTGCTATATCTTTAATTCGTTTGGACCCCTCACAATTTGAATGATTATTTATAGAATAAAATGAAAAACCTTTTATTCTTTATATTAATTCATGTCTCACTATTTGCTCATGGTGTTGCTACAGGTGATCAAGGGTACATTCAACAAATAAATGGAATTAATTTTGTGCCATTTATGTATTTAGGTGCAAAGCATATGGTAACAGGGTACGATCATATCCTGTTTCTTGTAGGTGTTATATTTTTTCTTTATCGTTTAAGAGATATTGGTATATATGTTACCCTTTTTGCAATTGGTCATTCATCTACGCTAATATTTGGTGTTTTCGCTGATATCCATATTAATGCATATATAATTGATGCAATAATTGGATTATCTGTCGTGTATAAGGCATTAGATAATTTAGGTGCATATCAACAATGGTTTGGAATGCAGCCAAATACAAAAATAACTACATTAATTTTTGGATTGTTTCATGGCTTTGGTTTAGCAACAAAAATTATTGAATTTGATATGGATCCGAATGGTTTATTAATAAACTTAATAGCATTTAATGTTGGAGTAGAAATTGGTCAGTTATTAGCATTATCTGCAATTCTGATATTAATAAGTTACTGGCGTAAACAACCTAGTTTTATTACGTATTCTTATTCTACCAATATAGTATTGATGATATTAGGATTTATGTTAACAGGGAATCAACTAATTGGTTATTTTAATTCTTGATTAGGNAAAATAATGTTTAATGCACAGCAACCAACTGAAAAAGATTTACCTACATCAGCACAACTTTTGAAATCCACTATAATAGCAATTNTNGTGNCAATTATATTATTAGTAATGGTGATTCTCCCTGCAGAATATGGAACAGATCCAACTGGTGTTGGAAAGCTGTTAGGATTGAAGGAAATGGGTGATATTAAAATGAGTCTTTTANAAGAATCTCAAAATGAATTATCTCAAGAAAATAATACTTCTTCAATAGATANTGATTCTTTAGATAAAGCAATGGTAAATAATACTATAAATAATGATGTAGTAGAGATTACAATAGAGCCAGGGAAAGCAATTGAAATTAAACTAGAAATGAAAAGCGGATCTTTNGTCCAATATGAATGGAAAACGATAAAGGGTGGANTAAATTATAATTTACATGGTGATGGATATAAAGGNTCTCAGAAATTTATAAGTTATAAAAAAGGGAGGATGGTTCAGTCAGACAGTGGAGAGTTGCAAGCAGAGTTTGATGGGTATCATGGTTGGTTTTGGCGGAATCGTGAAGAATTTTCTGTTACANTAATTCTTCAAACTTCAGGTGATTATATTCAAATTAAACAAATGCTATAAAGAATAAATATGATGAATCGCAATTTTTTAATGACATTAATGGTTTAAGATAATTACGATTTAGGATGAAATATGTTTTTTCCTTCAAATAATTTTGTCCCATTTATATAGCTATAATATTTCCTGCATTCACATGAAAGATACTCAATATCTATTGGCTGAAATGCTCGTTTAGCTTNAGGCCAATATTTATTCTGTATTTCGATCATACGATCACAAGTTTGNTCATGATTGTCTAGTCCAAAATATTTTTGAAGTCTATCTAAAAAAGCTACTGCTCCAATTCCAGTGGGTACATGACTAGCTGGATCAATTATATCTGGTCTAAACCAGGCTATATCAATGACCGCCATAAATATTGGGAAATCATTTTTCATTTGAAAATAATTATTTACCAAATTTGTAGCTTTAATCACATCACCATTAGCTTCAATAATCGTATTAGTTAGTGGATCTTTTATTTTTTCAAAAAGTTTAGTTGCTGAATCTAATCGATTATATTCTTCTCCATTCCATTGAACTGGTTCAACAGGGTAGGCTGTNTTATTNCACCATGGATCANGAGTTTTTAATATATCTATTAATTTTGATGGCNTNGATAATATTGATGATGAAAGTTGATCAAGAATTTCTTGTCTATTGCACCATCTAGAAAAAAATAAAGCATGAATTAATGTTGGTAAGTCTTNATCTAAATTATTTGCAAACNNTAGTATNGCTTTNCTNCCACGATCNTCTTCACGNAANACATTNAGAAATCTTCCTTTTTGNAANATTGGATCNTCTGTCCANGGAAATNCANTTCCACTTTCTCTNTTTAAACGAATTTTCTCTCTTTCTTTACAGAAATTAAAAAAAGCTGTNACAGGATTATTAATTTCTAACCCATCTAGNGCNTTAGCATAAGGATTAATCAATTCTTTCATATTGTTAATGATTGTATGAAATCACTTGCTCTTTCTGCACTTTTGCCATCGTTAAAATAGAAGCAATTATGTAGCATAGTATTATATTGTTCATAATTATTATTACTTAGTTCATTCTCTATCATCAAAGAAATATTATCTTTGTTACCATTATACTTTTGTACGATATCCAAAATATTTAAATCTGATGGCATTTCGTGTAGTTCATCATAATTATTATCAACAATAATGATTGGTTTTCGTGTAATTAAATATTCATAATTTATAGAGGATGTATCGCTGATTAATAGATCAGATATTGCAAAATCATACATTGAATTATTCTTAATTATTTTTGCTGGATTCGAAAAATAAACATGCTGTAATCCGTTAAATCTCGCCCATGTTTTTAATTTTACTATATGATTTCTATCTTCAAAATGAGGCCTAATGATTAGATTATGTTCATTGCTTATTTCACGGCAAAATTTCTTACCAAATCTTTTTAATGTTCCATCTCCCCATTCCCATGTAGGTGCATATAGTATATTTTTTCTAGTGGTATCTTTTATTCCTAAATATTTTAAATATTTATCTTTATAAATTTGATTATTGAAATATCCATCAAACTTTGGATATCCTATTTTGATAAGCTTCTCATCATCAATATGTATACCTACATCCTTTATTTTATGTAAATGTTTCTTACCTGATATAAAATGATAATCATATGTCTCCAAGTCGTGTGCAGAACCACCATATTTTTTGTCTCCAGCACCATGCCCAATAAATATTGAAATTGATTCTTCTTTATTATTTTTTATTACCGTATTTGAACACGAAACTATAATGCCATTAAGATCTAAACTTTTTCTNAGNTCTCTAATTATAACAGGAGGAGTGTTTAAGAACGTACTTTTATTTGTGTTNGATANAGAGTTAGTCATATAAAATTTGAATCTTAGCAACCGATTCAATTTATTGACTACGTATGTTCCTCCGGTTTGGTCAAAAATAGGTTTTATATGACCATATTGATATACTTGGTTAGCGTAATAGTATATATTCAATTATTNAAAGTATTATTTAATTATTCAAATAAATTTCGATTATTATTTATATAATTCAATGCATCTGGAGTATCAATATCAAGCCATGTNCTATCTTCNATATTNACACCACCAAGNCAATGATTATTGATTATCATATTACATGCATCAGATAATGAATATTTTCCGTTTTCTTTCGCTTTGTGAAGAAAAGAGAAAAATTCATATTTGCATTTAAATAAACCGCAATCTATTGCATTATAATTCATTAAATCTTTTGACATTGCATTTACTAAATTTGATTCTTTATCAATTTGCAACTTCATGCCATCATCTAAATCATGAATCATATCTATTTTATAATCTGAACCGACATTTACTATTGTTTTTGANAATTCACTATTTTTAATCTTTAATAATAAATCATCTTTGTAATAATGATCACTCATTGAAATCATAAAATCATCATNTTTAGGAATACTATTCTTTGATGCTAAAACACTGACCCCATTAGGNAATTCCCAATCAGCATTATATATTAATTCAATATTTACTCTGAANTCTTTCTTTGATATATAATCATCAATCATTGATGAGTTATGACCTGTTACTATTACTATATCTGAAATACCNACNAATACACAATTATGTATAAGATGTTCTAATAATGTTTTATTATAGACTTCAATTAATATTTTTGGTATACCTTCAGATATAGATGATAATCTTGACCCTCTACCAGCTGCGATTATAACTAGTTTCAATTAATTAGCTTTTATAATAATCCAAGCCTAGGTGAGTTATCAGATCTTCACCCATGATATGACGCAAGGTATTTTTCAATTTCGCAAGCTGTACAAATAAATCATGCTCAGGTTCAAGATCAGGAGAGCACATAGGACTTTTAAAATAAAAGGATAACCATTCTTGTATTCCACTCATATCAGATCTTTTTGCAAGATCAAGAAAAAGTACTAAATCAAGTACAATTGGTGCTGCTAGAATACTATCTCTACATAAAAAATCTACTTTTATTTGCATTGGATATCCTAGCCAACCAAATATATCTATATTATCCCACCCTTCTTTATCATCACCCCTTGGAGGATAGTAATTAATTCTTACTTTATGATATAAATCATTATACAGATCTGGATTTCTTTCAGGCTCTAATATTGTATCTAATACGCTAAGTTTACTCTCTTCTTTTGTTTTAAATGCATCTGGATCATCAAGAACTTCTCCATCTCTATTGCCAAGAATATTTGTTGAGAACCATCCGCTAATCCCTAATTGTCTAGCTTTTAACCCAGGAGCTAAAATCGTTTTCATTAACGTTTGTCCAGTTTTGAAGTCTTTACCTGCAAGAGGAGTTTTCGTTTGATTTGCAAGTTCTTCAAGCGCTGTAATATCAGCTGATAAATTTGGAGCTCCATTTGCATATGGAATACCTAGCTTTATAGCAGCATATGCATAGATCATACTTGGTGAAATATCAGCATGATTATTTTTAAGTCCTTCTTCAAATTTTGAAAGACTAGAATGAACATCAGATGGCTCCATATATACTTCAGTACTACCACACCATATCATAACATTGGAAGTNGCACCAGTCGTTTTATTAAAATGTTGTATATCATCCATTACCTGTTCCGCAAGATCCATCTTATTTTTNCCATTNTTTATCCAATTGCCAGATAATCTCCTTACGAATTTCTCATCAAAAACAGCTTTATATACATTTATTGATTCTAGATCTGATTTAAGATCATTTAATAAGTTTTTATCTAAAACCTCAGAACGAATGCTTATTTCATAAACATTTTCATCAGCAATATCCCAACCTCCAAAGNCAAGGTTGNCCAAATCAGCTAATGGAGCAAAATCTTTAATTATGGGTGATCTATCTTCCGTTCTTTTCCCTAACCTGATTGAGCCCATTTGACTCATGCTCCCAATGGGTTTAGCTAAACCTTTNTTGCAGGCAATTACACCGCAGATAAATGTACTTGCAACAGCTCCCATCCCAGGAATAAGTACTCCCAGTTTTTCTTTTTTATTACTTTTCATATCTTGAATATTAAATTAATAAATTATTTCAGGAAGTGATTTATTTATTTTTTCAATTATGTATAGTTATTAAATCAAGTTAGNACTTTTATTCTGAATACTCTTCTAATTCCCTAGCTGATGGATCTGTTACATTAGTCCATTTAGGCATCCAAAAATGTGGAATTAATTTATGCTGATTAGGAAAAAATGAATCAAATACCTTACGATAGTAGTAGCTTTCTTTTAACTGNGGTGGACAATGATCGTATGTGTCCTTTAATTCATTAAATTCTTTATCAGTAATAATTTTATCAATATGATTTTGTATAATTTTATGCCATGAATTATTTTTAGAGCTTACACCATCAGAAAATGCGCATTTACGGCGCCAAAGAACATTTTTTGGTAGAAAATCTTTATTATCAAATGCTTTNCTAAGTAAATGTTTTTCAAGTCTTTGTACACCATCAAATTCTTTTAACTCAGCNGGTATAGATAAATAATACTTTACAAATGCTTTATCTAAGAAGGGAGTTCTGGCTTCTAATCCATTAGAACTGATACTTCGATCTGAACGTAATACATCAAAATAATGTAATTCTTTTACTAANCGCTNACTCTCTTTTTGCAGCTCATTTTCNGAAGGTGAGTTTTTAAGATAAACATATCCACAACAAACTTCATCGCTGCCATCTCCATTAAATATTACTTTACAATCTGTATTTTCTTTTATGTATTTAGATACAAGATAATTCCCTACACTCGCTCGAACAGTTGTAGTATCATAGGATTCTATATTATAAATGACAGTTTCAATAGCCTCTAAAAATTCATTTTCAGAAATNTCTATTTGATGATGTTTTGTATTAAGATAATTAGCAACAGTTTCAGAATATTCTAAATCTATACTTCCTTGCATGCCGATTGAGAATGTATTTAGTTGATTTTCATATTGATATTTTGATACTATGCTAGTAATCAAGCTTGAATCAAGTCCTCCAGATAATAAGCATCCTATATCTCTTTCAGACATAAGTCTCTTTTTAACTGCATCTANTAAAAGTTTATTAATTTTATCACATATTAACTTTTCACTACTTTCATTGATCTTCTCAGAATTATAATTAAAATATCTATTATGCTGATCAATGTTTTTTGAGCTCCACCATGTTCCTGGAGGGAATGGAATAACTTCATCGCAAAATTGCATAATAGCCTTTGCCTCAGACGCGATAAAAACTTCACCTTCTTTTTTTCCTATAAATCCTGGTCTCACTCCCATTGGATCTCTGGATGCTAGGATTAGATCAGATTTTGCATCATAAAGAACAAACATGAAAACACCATCAAGCTCATTAATTGTTTTTTCAATACCTATCTTTTTATATAGATGCAATATTATTTCAGAATCTGACCCGGTTTTTAAATCAAAATGATATTTTTTTGCAATATCTAGATAATTATAGATTTCTCCATTGCATATCAATGTTAATGATTCATCCTCTGGGTGAGACATTGGTTGATTTCCAGAATCACTAATACCCATTATTGCCAAACGATGAAATCCAAACAATACATTACCACTAATATCCTCATAATGACTATTGTCAGGACCTCGATAACTTATTTTATCAAATTCTTTATTTAACTGAGACCAATTATATTTTTTACCATTATATGAAAATATTCCACACATTTCTATTACCTATATTAAAAAAAAACCCCTAAGTCTTTTCAGGCTTAGGGGTTTTTTATATTTTTATAATCTCAGTTAGCTAAAAGAGATCCCCCATACCAAATATATTGGCATTATTAAATCTATTATTAATTAAGTTATATTGTTTCATAAGATAATTAAACATACTCTGAATAATTTCTTTTTCAAAATTTAATTTAGTTTATTATTAACAGTTTTTTACTTCATTGATTAGTGTTTATTTTATTTAAACGTAAAATCAAAAAATTGTAAGATAAATTAAAACGAATTAAAAAATAAATATCTATACACTTATCATGTTTTATAAATCACGTAGAATAAATTTTATTATTAAAAATATTCTAACATTTTTTTTACTAATAACAGCTTTCAAAATATGTTTCTTTGTATTTTTTAATTCTGCATCTGAAAACTATACATTAATGATGCTAAGTAAAGCGTTATACATTGGAATTAAATTTGATCTACGGTTATCCATTCTATTATCATTTCCTGTAATGATTTTATGCTCATTGCCCTACATCAATATTATTAAATCTATTTGGATAAGAAGAATTATTATGTCATATAATTATGTAATTATTGTGGTTCTACTTTTATTTCAATCAATAGATCTTGGCCATTATTCGTATCTAGGAAGAAGAATAGATGTAAGTGTTTTAAGATTTTTAGATAATCCTCAGATTTCAGCCCAAATGATATGGGAGAGCTATCCAGTCGTATTAATATTTATTTTTCTTTTAGTTTTTTTTATTGGACTTAAATATCTCTTTGAACAATCATTTTTGATTTTATTTGAAAATCAACATGTACTTAAAATGAAACAAAAAATATTTAGTATAACTATTTTTGGATTCATAATATTGTTTTCTTTGTGGGGAACCTTAAAACAATATCCATTACGATGGAGCGATGCATTCTTTTCAAATAACTCTTTTATCTCTGCTTTAGGTTTAAACCCTGTACTTTACTATAATGATACAAGACGTTTTGCAAAAGATGATTTTAACGAAAAGAATGCAAGGAAATATTTTCCAAAGTTATCTGAATATTTAACAATAAATAATCCTGATCCTCAGTTGCTGAATTATGGACGGTCTATAGCAAGAAAGGAGGGATCTCCAAAACAGCCTAATATTATTATTATTTTTTTAGAATCTGTAGGAGCAAACCGCTTAAGTGCCCTTGGAAACCCATTAAATGCTACACCCAATATTGATAAAATGATAGAAAACGGAATTCTATTTAGCAGATTTTATGTGCCAATGGTTGGAACTGCCAGATCAGTATTTACCATGATAACTGGTATCCCTGATGTAGCAAGAACAAAGACATCGTCACGAAACCCACGGATAAATAAACAGTATTCTATTATTAGTGATTTTAAGAATTATGAAAAACATTACATCATGGGCGGTAGTGCAGGCTGGGCAAATATTCGGGGGTTTTTACAACTTAATATTCCTGATTTAACAATTACTGAAATGGATGATTTAGATAGTCCAAGATTAGATGTTTGGGGAGTGTCAGATCATAATCTATTTAAAGAATCACATCAAATATTTGAAAACATTGATAAAGATAAACCTTTTCTTGCATTTATTCAAACTGCAACAAACCACAGACCTTATTCAATACCAAATGATATTAAAGGATTTGAAATCCACAATATCTCAAAGCAAGAAGCCACTCGCTCAGGTTTTAATTCAGTAGATCAATACAATGCAATGAGATTACTTGACCATGCAATAGGAGAGTACATTTCATATGCTCAAAACTCTGAATATTATGAGAATACCATTTTCTTTTTATTTGGAGATCATGGTACATCAGATCCCTGGGCTGAACACATGCCATTATCTGATTATGAGCTTTTATTAAGATCGTATCATGTACCATTTATTATTTTTGGATCACCATTAAAAGAGAGCGGTTTAATAAGAGAAGATGTTTCTATGCTACCAGATTTAATGCCAACAATTGCTGGTTTTGCAGGAATCAATTATTATAATCAAACTTTAGGTCGTGATCTAATGGACCTAAGAGAAAATCAAGAAAGCTTTGCTTTAACTGTAGGGAAAAAACATGCATTTCCTACAATAGGTATAATTGGTCCTCAGTATTATCTTACCATGTATCATGATGGAACTAATATTAATTTATATGATCTAAATGAACCAGGCACTCCTATGAATTTAAAAGATAATTATCCTGAATTNAGTCAACGATATAGTAATTTGGTTCANGCATTATATGAAACTTCAAAATATATGCTTTATAATAATAGTGAATTAATTAAGCCTTAAACATATAANAAGGATAAATATGTATATTANTAATCTTTTGATTATAAGTATGGTGCTATTGATTTCATCNTGCAATAACACCAATCAACTAAATGAACGCATCCTACTTGAAAATAAAACGGAGGCTTTTCAATTTTTAAGTACTTATCACCATCAGTTACATATTATGATAGGTGAAGAAGAAGGAGANGGAGAACTTGCGTATAAAGAATTTTTAAATGCGCTTATGGATAATGANAATAATGAGCTTATTCCAATTAAAAATGCAGCAATTAGAATTGGTAATTACACATCTATATCTGAATCTGTAAAAAGGTTGGATTATCTNGTTGATTACTATCAATCAGGCTTGTCAATGGAGATTGAGGGAATTCTGCGCGGTTATGGCTACCTGCAAAATTTCTCTACAGATTCGGTATTAGTATTGTATGATAAGCTAATTAAACAGGAATAATTAAATTAGAAATTATCTCTTAACATTTTTTTAATTTCTGCTTCATGCATNTCTTCNNTTGCAATCTGNGATCTAGCAAANTCTTCTAACATNATTGATTTACTCTNTACATTTTTAAGAAGCNTNTAATANGCTTNNATTGCAGNNCGTTCATGNTCNAGACATTCATTAAGAATATCTTCTGTTGAGTGTTTGTGAGTTTCTAACAAATCACTAATTTTNAATGATGGGTGTTCACCAAGACTCGTTATATGCTCTCCAACAGTTTCAGCATGAGCTAGAGATTCCTGCGCTTGTTCTCTTAGCCATTCAACAACGGTTAATCTGTAAGGTCCTTGAACCATAAAAGCATAGTGTGTGTATTTGACTACGCCTGCTAATTCTAACTCAAGAATGTTATTTAATACATTTAACACTTTTTTATTTTCAAGTTTCATAACAATAACTTAATAAGGATAAGAAAACTTGTGAATCATTTTGTAAAATTATTATTTGAACATTTTAATTTATAAGAAAATTTTGGTTGCTGGATATTTCATTTAATTTTCGTATAATAGTATACATGCAGTACTTAAGAAACATAATATTTTTGATTATAATATTTGTCTTTAATGCGGAATATGCAAATGCACAGGTTAATAGAGATGAAATAAGAGTTGGTCAAGATAAAATATTAACAAATTCTTATGATGATATAATTGTAAATGCAAAAGATTATACTCTTCAAAATATTGATAAAGTTCAGAATATTGTTGAAACTTTAGATTACCCAACTGTATTCAATTTCAAGCAGTTATCACTTAATTCATACTATGATACAGATGAAGAAGAATACAGTGTAACAATTAACAGTCAACAAGACGCTGAAAAGTTAAATGATATTCTTGAAGAGCACTATCAGATGATAATTAATGTTGAAGACTATCGGATTACTCGACAGTCTCTTCTCAATCGTTATGGGTTTTTAAACGATAATACATTATTTAATCATCTAATAAGTAAAAATCTTAGTGATAAAGAAAGAAATATTGTAAAAAAATATAAAAATGGTTCTGTTTTAAATTATAATGAACAACAATTACTAACAGAACTTTTAAACAACCATCCAAATTAATAATTGACCAATTTCTTTATTTTCTAACCATATAATCTCTGCTTATTGTATGGAAAAGCAACTTATATAAATAGTAATTGATTCTTTCTGATGAATAAGTTTCGTGAAAAAATAAAAGTAATCATCTTTGGCACTGATACCACGGCTGGCAAAATATTCGATATAATATTAATTGTTTCTATTGTGTTAAGTGTTGTTACTGTTTTATATGATAGTATAGAGTATTACTCTCAAACATATGGATATTTCTTTAACATTGCTGAATGGATATTTACTATTTTATTTACTTTGGAATATTTGCTTCGTATTTATTCCATTCGGAAACCATTGAGCTATATTTTTAGTTTTTTTGGAATAATTGATCTTCTTGCAGTGATTCCAACATACATAAGTTATTTTTTCCCAGGAGCTCAAGTTTTTTCTGTGATACGAGTNTTAAGAGTATTAAGAATTTTTCGAATTTTAAAACTTATCCAATTTATGGGTGAAGCAGATTTATTAAAGAAAGCAATGATCGCTAGTCGAAGAAAAATATTTGTCTTTTTATTTTCGGTCGTAAATATTGTAATAATTTTAGGATCAATAATGTATTTAGTCGAAGGAGAGGATGCTGGTTTTGATAATATTCCAAGGAGTATCTATTGGGCTATTGTTACATTAACTACAGTTGGATACGGTGATATATCCCCAATTACAAATTTAGGGCAGTCTATTGCAGCTATAATTATGATTATGGGTTATGGGCTTATTGCAGTTCCTACAGGAATTGTAACATCAGAAATAACTTTTGCTACAAGAGTAAAAAGAGGACAAAAATGTGTAGTCTGTAATAGGGATAGAATTAGACGAAATGCCAAGTTTTGTAGTGATTGCGGGTCCAAATTAGTAAAAAATAATTAAACTATTATTTAATTATGCTACGTAATCTATTTCGTAGTTATTGGGATCTTCCACGCATGATTCACATGTTAATTATGTTGGAATTCACTCTTAGTTTAATCCATGTTGCTTTCATTTTAGTTCTTAATATTTTTCTTAGAAAACAAGGATTTAGTGACCCTGAAATAGCATCTTTTAATTCACTTAGGTTTATTGGTGCTTTAATTTTTGCATTCCCTTTAGGTATTTATATAAGAGGAAAAAAGCTAAAACCATTCTTTCTTTTAGCTGCTATTATAGTTCCTATAACAAGCGCTTTAATAATTGAATCAGTCCATAATGAGACTATACCATTAATCAAACTGTCTTTTTTATTGTGGGGTGTCGGAATGATGCTTATGAGGGTGTGCTCTCTTCCTTTTATTATTCGCAATACTACACGAGATAATAGTACTGAAGCATTATCATTAAGTGCCTCTACTTGGTCCTTAGCAACTATATTTTCAGGTATTATTATTAGTGGTCTTGATTGGATAAATTATTATTCATTTGGAAGTTGGATTATATATTTTAATGAACGGAATATTCTTTGGATAATTACAATTCTAGGAATTTCAGCAATTATTTTTGCACTTAGAATTACTGAAAAAGCACCTGATAATATTCAAAAAGATTCAACAGTATTTTCACTGTATAAACAATATGATTGGAAAGTGATTATTAAAGCCTTATCACCATTAATAATGATATCTATTGGTGCAGGTCTCACAATACCATTTGTAAATCTTTTTTTTAATTCCGTATTTCATTTATCAGCTAGTGAGTTTAGCATACTTGGTAGCATAACCGCTTTTCTTGTTTTCACATTTTCATTATTAGTCCCTTCCATAAGAAAGAAATATGGTTATTGGTTTACAATAGTTATTGTTCAAGCTATATCAATTTGTTGTTTAATAGTAATGGCATTAATGGAATTATATGTTAATTATTCCTTTGCCTTAATTATTGCACTCATAGCCTATATTTTTAGACAGCCGCTAATGCATATGGCTCATCCTGCATCAAATGAATTATTAATGAATTATGTTGGAAAAAGAAATCAAGAACTTATTAGTGCCTTAAGCTCAAGCTTATGGAGTGCATCCTGGTTTGTAAGTGCAAAGGTTTTTGAATGGTTACGACTTTTAGACTTTCAATATTATCAAATATTTTTGATCACAGCTGGTTTATATATTATTGGAAATATTTTATTTGCACTATTAATTCGTGAATATGAAATAAATAAAAAAGTATCTTCAGCTAAATCTTTTCCATTAACAGATGAAATAACAATGGATTAATACTTATGCGATTTATAATTATTCTATTATCATTTTATTGCATATTAATTGCTGAAAGTCCTGAATTAAACGACACTTTATTATTTAGGGGGTTTAAAAAAATTATATGTATAAATGCTCCTGAAGACCCAGTAGCCTTACACTTATCTAGTAGGCAGATTGATGATATTAATTACGCAATTATGTTAGTTATGGATGAGCTTTTACCTGTTGAAATTAGCTATTCTTACTCAGGTAAATGTATTGATGAAGTATTTTACCCTGGAATTAATTATGCTTTACAGCTTGATTGGGAAGCATGGATTGTTGAGCCTGATATTATAGGCGAGAAACTTAGTGGATATTTACGAATTATAGTATATCGCATATCAAATTCACATTTTATAGAATATATGAATCCTAATTCGACATATGATGTTTGGCTAGGCGTCCCATTTGAAGAAATATTTTATGAAGATGGAGCTCTGGTGATAAATCATTCGTTTGATGAAATCAAAGAAAAGATGGTTGATATGTCTAGAGGAATTTGTGAGCGCATAGCTCTTGATAGAATACAAAGTCCATAGATTAATCATTTTATTATTTTATTAACTATTATATGTTCTATTAATTTGTCTTCGCCAATTTCAGAATTGAATTTAGATTTTAAATTATGTCCAAAAAAAACTGCAGTTATTTGCCAAAAACCTGCAATAAAAAAACCTCTAAAACTTTTTATAATTTGATGTGAAGTATATTTGGTTTCTCTATCGACCAATCTAATTAAAATACGTCCTTGGCTTTTTGTAAGTCTTTTTACTCTATGACCATATTTACTTATTAATTTATTTTCTATTANAGTAAATATTCTTTTTTTTTCTTTTCTTCGTTCAAAAAAAGATAATTCATTAATCTTTTCCATAACATCTGAATATTCAATAAGAAGTTCACCAACTAATAAAGCATATGGATAGACACGGAGAACATCACGTTCAAGTTTATTGTATCTTCTTTGTTCTTTTTTGGATTTGAAACTAATTACACTTACTTCACTTATAGGTATATTAGTTTTTTTCAATAGAATTATATCATCAAGATTAGTTTTTTTTTCTTTAATTATTTCATAACCAATATGAGATATTATTATTTCATCATTTTCATTAAATATTTCAAAATTGCATATTCCATTAGAATCCGTAGTAACCCCATTTTGACCTGAATAAATATTTACTCCAATAAGAGCAAAATCTGCATCCTTATCTTTAATTAATTTATATTGTGAGAACCCTGTAGCAGGGATGATAATTAANAGTGTAAAGATTAATTTTAAATTTCTATTCATTAAAAGTAATAGAATTGATTAATTATCGCTTAAAAGTTCTTTTACATCCAACAACACCATCAAAAATTCTTTTCACCTCTAAAGAATCTTNTTCAAATGTATCTAATACTTTTCTTGGTTTATGTATTTTGAAACATTTATTCTTGAAATCCATTTCTATTGGTACACATGGNATATCTAACTCTTTTGATATATAATAATACCCGCTCTTCAATGTTTCTACATGTTTTAATCCACCTTCAGGAGCTATGCATAATATAAAGCTATCTAGTTCTTTTAAAATTGTAGTTACAGAATCAATTAAACCTCTTTTTTCTTCTCTAATGACAGGTATTCCTCCTAATCTCAATATTAAATATTTTTGAAACCAACCAAGTGGCCATGGTATTCCTTGCCTATCTAAGTTTTTAGAAAAATGTATGGGGCTAGGCAAACGCGTAAACATCCATTTTGCACCGAAAAANTTTACTTTTATNTCNAGTGAAAGAATTGCNAGTAAACCAAACCATGCGTCTCTATATGCAGTGTGAGGAGCACCTATTAACACCATTTTATTAATATTTGGAACTTCACCAATAATTTTCCAGCGTTGTTTTTTTAACAAAGCCCTAGCAATCGGCCCAAGTATTTTTCGCCTTTTTTGAGGAATTTGATTATGGATATCTTTTAATTGCATGATAATATCAACTAATGAATTTATAAAAAGCTTAATGAATACATTTCATGTAATTTCTAATATTCAGGATCATCATAATACATTACTAATGAATTTTCTACAATTATTCATATTGTTCTTATTCATCTCTTCTTGTGATGATAAAAAATCTTCAGATAATTGTGGAATTAATACGCAGTATACCTCTGTTTATAGCGAAGAGGTTAGTAGCGCAGGCTATGACATTATTCCTTTCGATGATTGTAGTTATATAATTTCTGGTAAAAAATCAGGAGATGCATGGCTTATGAATATTGATGAAGAGGGTAATGAGTTGTGGAGCCATGTGTACGATGACTTGTCTGGCTTAAGTATTGGTAATGCTGTTAATCGTACTTCTGATGGAGGATTAATTATTGGTGGTGGAGAAAATATTATTAAGACTGATCCTTATGGAATCAAAGAATGGAGCTATAAGTTACCATACTCTAATAGACATTATGTTGAAGATATCATTCAGATATCAAATGGCGATTATATTGTAGTTGGCGGTGTTGGCGGTGATCCTGGCACTGGAGGTCATAATCAAAAAGGACAAGCCTATATATTACTTTTATCCAAAGAACGGGATATTCAGTGGGTGAAACGATATGGAATAAATAATTCGCCAATGGATAGTTTTTGGGGAGTAGAAGAATCTAGCGATGGAGGCTTTTTAGTGGTTGGTAATAAACTCCAAAATAGAAACTTTGAATTTTATGATCATTTCTGGATTGTTAAAGTGGATAATAATGGAAATATTGAATGGTCTCATGAATTAGGTGGAAATTATTGGGATGAAGCACAAGATATAATAAGATTATCAGATAATAGCTATATTGTCTATGGTAAAAAATCTCTATCGCAATCGAACCTTAATATGTGGATGATGCGTATTTCCTCTTCTGGCGATATCCTATGGCAGACTAATCATGGGGGTAATAATAATGATACTGGGACTGCAGTTTCAATTTCAGAGGATGAAAATCTTATTGTAGCCACAGGATATTCTCGGACGAGTTCTGGGGCCCCATTTAAATTCAAGGCTTGGGGAGTTGATGCAACTAATGGTGATATTTTATGGAATAATAAATATGGGGGAGATCAGGATGATAAAGCCTATGGTATTACTTATTCGTATGATAGGGGATTTATCATTGTAGGTTCTACCGATTCTTTCGATAATAATTTTACACAATTATATATTGTGAAAATTGATAATGAGGGTAATTCAGATTAATGAATGATAGTTTCATTATTTTAGTTAATAATAAAACTATTTTTAATTCTAAATGGCTTGATTCAGATAGCTCATCATATATCAAGGCTCAAGGTAAAATAATACGGAATATTGATCCTCCAGAATACTTTACAGAGACTATACCAAAAAACTTTTTTGTAGATGGATTTTCAGAAATGGGATTTGATAAAATTGTTTTGTGGTTACAAAAGATTTTTAAAAATGATATTGTGACTCCGATAAGAATGAGCGAACTATTATACGATGTAAAATTTAAAGTATTACAAGATTTATATAAAATGAAATGGTCTGATATTACTGAAAATTCTTTGCGGTGTATCATTTTAGATATTTGGGCAGAAGCCATACAAATTTCAACAAAAGATTTAAATACTATTGTACTTAATGATTGGGATTATTTTATTAGTATTGATTTTTATAAAACATTTAAAAAAGAGTTTTTTAGTCCCTCAGGAATTGATAAATGGCATTTATTTAAAACTGTAAAAAATTGGCACCAAGAAAATAATCAACAGTTAGAATATTTAAAATAATAGGAGATAAAAATGAAAGAATATATCATGGGTATGTTAACAGGCTCTATGTTAATGATTGCAGGGTTTCTATTTATGGGTCAAACAGATATTAATCATGAAAATGATTTTGAATATGTTGGAACCTATGGTAGCTCTAATGCGATGATGGTTTTAAATCGTAAAACTGGTGTAATGCTTACACGTTTTGTTTCAAATATGCCAAATGATAATAATACTTTTCATGAAATAAACTGGTCGAACCAAAGTGAAAGATGGGTTTCTCAATAGATTAATGTATCATCAACTTATAATTTGTGTATTATCAATAACAATTATGTTTGCTCAGAATGAAGTTGATATCCACAATTTACAAATTAAAGATGGTATGTATTATGAACCTTTGGGTATGAAACCATATACTGGAAGAATAATAGATGTAAATAATCATGGGAATATTATTTTAGAAACAGATTGTGTTCGAGGGGAAATAAGTGGGTTATGGATNACATGGTATGATAATGGTNAAAAAGAATCTGAAGGTTACTATGAANATGGGNATAAAAGTGGATTATGGAAAAGTTGGCATAATACAGGTGAACTATGGAAAGAAGGTTACTATGTTTTTGATAAAAAAGAAGGTACTTGGTTATATTGGTACTTAAATGGCAACAATCAAGAATTAAAGACATACCNTAATGGGAANCTTGATGGGCCAATTAAACAATGGTATTCAAANGGTCAGAAGAAAATAATTGGACANTATAAAGAATTAAGTAAATATGAAGTTTCTAGAAAATATGGTAAGTGGGTGTATTACCTTAATGAATCCGGNACTGCAAGAATATCAAAATACTATGGTAATAATTAAGCATATAAATATTTTGTTCATTAAAGCTATTATAATTTTACTGTTATTTTACTTACCATTATCTGCTAAAAATGGAAGTGATTATCAAACAAGATCTAATGAGGTTGNCTTTCTTAATTTTACTTTTGGTGATTATTATATTGATGTTAAAGAGAANAGAAATCACTCTATTGATATGGGTGAGNTGACTTGGTACAGGTATCCAGGATTCAGTTATACAAAACCTACCTATTGGTATTTTATAAATGGTNCCAATGAACCATTTTCTTTAAATATGGGCTATGTTAATAATCAGCTAAATGATATAAAATTAATTTCTTCAAATAATTACGAAAATATTGAAAATGTTAAAGATATTTATGTGCGTAAATATGGCGTTGAATTTATTAGAAAAGCGTCAGGNTTAGGATACTCGTATACTTGGCNAATAAATAATATGAAAGTNACCATTGATAGAAAAAATGGAGGACGAGGTGATTGCATTATACATTATTCAGTTATTAATGATAATAATGCAATTTAATTATTGAATGTTTTAATGATTTTTAAGACTATTTACTAATATATCAACACCCTCATTAAGGGTATTATCATTAATAGTAAGAGGCATTAAGGTCCGTATGACATTCCCAAATGTCCCTGAAGTAATCATTATTAGACCATTTTCAAGAGCTTTTTTATGTATACGGTTAGTCCGTTCTTTATCNGGATCTCCTGTTTTCTNATCGACAATTTCNATTCCTATCATTGCACCAAGTCCTCTAATTTCTTTTATCCAAGGGCATTGTGGTATAATGCTTTCAATTTGAGACTTCAAAATATTACCTATTTTATTAGCTTTTTCTGCTAATTTTTCCTCTTCCATAATTTCAAGGACTGCTAAAGCTGCTTCGCAAGAAACTGGATTCCCGCTATATGTTCCCCCTATACCACCGATATGAACGGAATCCATTATTTTTCTTTTTCCNACCACACCACTTAAAGGTAATCCTCCAGCAATAGATTTTGCCATGGTTATCATATCTGGTTCTATATCATATTGTTCAATTGCGAATAAAGATCCTGTTCTACAAAAACCGGTTTGTACTTCATCAGCAATTAATAATACTTCATTTTCAGTACAATACCTTTTTAGTTCTTTCATCCCAGATTTAGAAGCTGGAATAAACCCACCTTCTCCAAGAACAGGCTCAATAACTGCACAAGCAATGTTTTCTGGATTAACTTTATCAAAGTTTATTTTGTTTTCATTATTTGGATAAGGTAGTGTATATANTTCAGGCGCAAATGGACCAAANCCTTTTTTATATGGATCTTCTTTATATGTCATAGACATAGTCATTAATGTCCTACCATGATATGCATGACTAAATACTAAAACACCTTTTCTATTTGAATAAGATCTGGCTATTTTTACAGCATTCTCAACTGCTTCAGCGCCAGAGTTAAAAAAAGCAGCTTTACATTCCTCCTTTATTGGGACTAGACTAGACAATTTTTCAGCGAGTCTTATATAGCTTTCATAAGGAGCTACAGTAAAACAGGTATGTAAGTAATTATTAACCTGGTTATTAACTACCTCTGTTACTTTTGGATGTGAATGCCCAATATTAATGGTTCCAATCCCACCTGCAAAATCAATGAATACATTATCATCCACATCAGTTAATAAGGATCCTTCTCCTTTTTTTATATAAACATTGCAAACAGTTCCATGGCCTTGTGCTACACTATTGGATCTTCTTTCTGCCAAATCTAATGATCGAGGCCCAGGTATATTAGTTATTATCTTAACTGACATATATCAATACTATTTATTAAATGAATTTACTTTTATTTTATATGATAAAATTTATCCAAAAGTTATTAATGAATTATCACGTTATATTTATTTCATATGATTAAAAGCTATAGAAGAATATTTGGTTCAGGCCCCTCTGGAATATTTATTACAATCTTAATGTGGATTATTGCTATACAAATCAGTTATTATTTTTCTATCCCTATGATGCGCATATCACCTTTGTTTNGAAATATTCTTATTATATTATTTACTATAGATGCAACTATTCTAATTGTATGGAGTTTGATAGTTTTACCTCCTGCAACTAGAGGGAAAATATTTATTTTTAAAGGGCCTTATCAGTACGTCCGACACCCTTTATATGCTGCATTTATTTGGAGTGGTACTGGAATTATATCAATGATTTATAAATCTTGGTTATTATTAATATTTATTATCCCAATTCATATTTTTTGGGTATGGCATATACAAAAAGAGGAAGAATTTTTAATTAATAAGTTTGGTGTTGATTATGAGAATTATATGATAAAAACACCTCAATTTTTTCCAAAATACATTTCATCAAATGAGGAAGAATGAAAAATTACTGGATAATTTTATTATTTAGTTACGCAATAGCACAGGATACTACATTTAATTGCACTGGCTGGTCNCAACTAACATTCTCCGAGTATGTTATTGAAAACAANGTTTGGGGACAAGGNAATATCAATGATTTCACACAATGTATTTATCGNACTGGAAGTGAAGATAATACACATTTTGGTTGGAATTGGAATTGGCCAAACGTTAATAATAATGTTAAGTCATATCCGGAAGTAATATATGGTAAGAAGCCTTGGAGCAGTAGTTCAACAAGTCAAACCTTACCAATAAAAATTGAAAATATTGATCAAATGTATGTTGATTATGATTTAAATATTAGTGCAAACGGTTCTTATAATTTAGCATTTGAGTTTTGGGTAACAACAGACTCTATGTCATCGGAAACTGGTATTACAACAGAGGTTATGATTTGGATGGATAGAAATATTATCAATCCTGCAGGCGATATGATTGCTTCAGTAATTTTTGATGGGTTTGAATATAAAGTTTATAGAGCAAACTGGGATTCTTGGACATATATTGCATTTTTATCGATAGAAACCCAGTATAGCGGGACTTTAGCAGTACATAATTTTGTTCATTATCTTGTAGATGAAGGCTTATTAGACTCACAAGAATATTTTGCAGATTTTGANATGGGGAATGAGGTAATTTATGGAACAGGGCAAACAGATATTCAAAAATATGATGTATATGTAAATGCTAATCCTTTAATAATAAACACTCTAACTCATATTCCGAGCGAATATCACTTATCAAGTAATTATCCTAATCCATTTAATGCAAACACAAGAATTGATTTCTCTATACCTTATAAACAGTTTGTAAATATTAATGTATATGATACAAGAGGGAATAAAGTTGCAACATTATTAAATGACAATTTATCAAAGGGGAATTATAATATTAATTGGACTGCATCCAATCATCCAAGTGGACTATATTTTTTGAGATTAGAATGNGAAAATTATAATAAGACTAATAAAATGCTATTATTAAAGTAATTTCAATTTATGATATTTAAATCCATACCATTTTTCTTCACCCAATAGGATTTATAATGAATGTTCTACGTACTCCAGATGAAAGATTTAAAAATTTATTGGATTATCCATTCAGTCCTAATTACACAAAATGTGAAAATGTTAGAATTCATTATATNGATGAGGGAGAGTCAGTAGAGGAAGTTATATTATTAATACATGGTGAGCCGTCCTGGTCATACTTATATAGAAAAATGATACCTATTTTATCAGATAATGGATATAGAGTTATTGCGCCTGATCTAGTAGGTTTTGGAAAATCTGATAAACTTATAAATCAGGAAGATTATACTTATAAGAAACATGTGGATTGGATTACTAAATTTATAGAAAACTTAGAATTAATGAATATTACATTATTCTGTCAAGACTGGGGTGGATTAATTGGTTTAAGGATTGCTGCAGAACAAGAAGATAGATTTAAACGTATTATTGCATCTAATACTTTTCTACCAACAGGAGATTATAAAGCGTCTGATGCATTTTTAAAATGGCAGGAATTTTCTCAAATAACACCGGTGTTTAATGTATCAAAAATAATTGCATCTGGGTGTGTTAGCAAGTTAAGTGAGGAAGTTCAAAAGGGATATGATGCACCTTTTCCAAATGAAAATTATAAATCAGCAGCAAGAAGATTCCCTATGATAGTACCAACAGTACAAAATGATCCTGCATCAAAAGCAAACCGTAAAGCATGGGAAAAATTGAAACAATGGCAGAAGCCTTTCTTAACAGCTTTTAGTGATTCTGATCCTATAACTAAAGGAGGAGATAGTATATTCCAAAAACTTATACCTGGTTGCAATGGAATGCCCCATAAAACTATTCAAAGTGCTGGTCATTTTTTGCAAGAGGATAGTGGTCCAGAATTAGCACAAATGATTGTAGACTTTATAGATAAATATTAATTGATTTATATAAATTAGATAAGTAATTAAGAATACCTTTTGAGAATTATAAATTTGAAATGAAAAATATTCCCCTTTTCCCGTTAAATATTGTTGCACTTCCAAAAGAAAAAATACCTTTACATATATTTGAGCCTCGATATAAAAGAATGATTAAAAATAGCATTAAATCAGGGGATCCTTTTGGTATAGTTTTTCAAGATAAGGAAGGGCTTAAGAGTATTGGCTGCTCAGTAAAAATCATAAACGTTATTAAAGAATATCCTACTGGTGAATTTGATATTATTGTTGAAGGTCAAAACTGTTTTCATATTCAGAATAAGATTCAGGAGAATGATAATTTGTGGATTGGTACTATTTCGTTTTTCAAAGATGAGAAGCAAATTAATCAAAATTTATTAGATAAGATAAAAGATCAATATCTACATATTTTGTTAAAATTGGGAATTAATGAGGATATGGAACGTCATATTAATAAAAAAAGATCATTTGACTTTATAGAGTTCATAAACCTTCCAAATAAAATAAAACAAGAACTTCTTGAAGAGAATCAAGAAAATAATAGACTTAAAATCATTAGTAAATTATTTACTGCTATTATGTCAATTTCAAATTTTGGATCAAATGGGCAACAAATATCTGAAGCTTAGAATTTATTTTTTACTAGAGTACATCATAGTTAGAGATCTATATTAAACCAATGAACATAATTAAAAATAAATAGAGGAAATAAAATGCAAGATAAACGAACAATTAATGATAGAAGAAGTGATGCCAGAAGACAAGATGAACAGCAAACAAATAATGATAAAAGGTCAGGCGATGATAGAAGAAAAGGAAAAGATAGAAGAGAGGGAGATTAATTAGTTAATAATATCCTTTTACTAAATCCAGAGTTACTAATCTTTATAATTAATTAATAATATTGTAGGTAATATTGGTTCCTATGAGAAAAATATTTCAAATTATTTTTATTATAATTGGAGTATATCTACTACTCTTAATCATACCAGTATCTTCATTAGATAAAAAGATGGGCGGTAATTATAATAATCTATATCAACTCACTTTTATTAATGATTTTTTTGGAACTATTACCTCTTCAGCTAATCTGATCAGAGGCTTTCCTAAAATGCCAGAACGAATAAATAATTCTGCGACATTAAAAAAGGAGGCGCTAGGTAAATTATTATATTTTGACCCTTTGCTTTCAGGTGATAATAATGTATCCTGTGCTCATTGTCATCACCCTGACCTAGGTTTCACGGATAATAGAGAATTATCAATGGGGCATGGAGGAAAAGGTGTTGGCCAAAATCGAGTAGGAGGGGTAGTCTTACGTCGTAACTCTCCTACAATATGGAATTCTGGATATAATCATAAACAGTATTGGGATGGACGGGCAGATGATCTTGAACATCAAGCTTCTTTTCCAATTCAAGATATGAATGAAATGGCGCAGAATAAAGATGAGCTTATTAAAGAGTTGTTGGATATTCCTGAATATGTTCAATTATTTAATGAAGCTTTTGAAAATAGTGATAGAACAAAATCCATCACTTTTGAAAATGTTACATTTGCAATTGCTTCATTTGAAAAAACATTAACTGCAAATAATACTCGCTTTGATCAATATGCTAAAGGAGATCATTCAGCCTTAAGCAAATCAGAAAGAAAAGGTTTAAATCTATTTCGTTCTTTAAAAACAAGATGTTTTGAATGTCATAATTTTCCAACATTTAATAATCCTGATTTCAAAGCTATAGGTGTACCAAATATTAATAATACTGAATTGGATTTGGGTCGTGGAGAGATAGTAGGAAAGGGATATGAACATGCGTTTAAAGTACCAACATTAAGGAATATAGCTTTAACTGCTCCCTACATGCATAATGGTGTATTTAAAACATTGGACGAAGTAGTGGATTTTTATGCAACCGGCGGTGGTAGGGCCCATGGATTCAAAGGGTCACAACTTGATGATAAAATAAGAAAGTTTGATTTAACTCATGAAGAACGTGATGACTTGGTAGCATTCATGCATTCACTTACTGATGAATCAAATAAGCCCACTATTCCGATAAAAGTTCCCTCTTCTTTACCTGTTGTTTCATCTTTAGATAATCAGTCTTCTGAAGTGAAACGAAAAAAAATTGATTATGTTAAAACCGAAGAGATAAATATTGAGAGAATTGGAAAAAAATTAATTATTAAACCTGGACAGAGCATCCAAGATGGAATAGAGATTGCAGAAGAGAATGATACAGTATTAGTGAGGTTTGGTGAATACTTCGAAACTCTCATGATTGATAAATCAAATATCACAATAATGGGAGATGCTAAAAATGGAGATTTACCGGTATTAAATGGTAAGAATACATTACCAGATGCTGGAGTAGGTACTGGTAGCAACATTGAAATCAATAGTTTAATTATTAAGAATTATACAGCCAATGGTTTAATGTTAAACAGGTCAAGCGCTGTTACTTTCAGAAATATACATTGTGAGAACACCGGTTTGTACGGTTTATATCCTGTAGAATGTGTTGGTGTTCTTGTTGAAGATTGTAGCGTAACAGGAATTCGTGATGCTGGGATATATATTGGTCAATCTAAAGATATTGTAGTTAGAAATAATATTACATATGGAAATGTTACGGGGATTGAAATTGAAAATTCAGTTAATGCATTAGTTGAGAATAATGAAGTTTATGATAATGCGGGTGGGATTTTAGTATTTCTATTACCAAATAATCCATCAAAGGTCTCGCTAAATTGTAAAATCATAAATAATTATATATATGAAAATAATCATGTCAATTTTGGTGAGCCTGGATCAATTGTAAGCAATGTTCCACAGGGAACTGGTTTAATGATAATGGCTGGAGATAGCGTAGAAGTCACAGGCAATCGATTCCATGATAATCAATCCTTTGGTGCGGCCGTGATAGGATTGGACTTATTTTTTGGTAAAGATTTTGCTTATGATGTTGATCCTATTCCGGATGCGTGCTGGTTGCATCAAAATGATTATAGGAATAATGGATATGATCCAGCTAAGATTGTCAAAGATTCTGGATTAGATGGGGCAGATTTGCTCTGGGATGTAACTGGTTATAATAATAATTGGGATGAAAAGAATGTTACTAGTATTCCGCCAACTCTTCCCAATAAAAATTGGTCATGGATAGCAAGAAAAACAAACTTTAGGGTATGGAGATTTTTATTCAATATTTTTGGTTAATACCTATTAATCCAAGAAATATAATTTGCGAAATATATTTTTTATAATTTTATCTTCTTATCTATTGGGTCAAGAACTGTATGATCCTTATACAGTTCACCATATGAATATAGATTTTTATGATGCAAACTATGATTCTATATTAGAAGCAAGGTGGTATGCAGATGATAAGAGTTATCTTTTGGCTGATATAACATTTAATGGGGTCATTTATGATAGCGTTGGGGTGAGATATAAAGGAAACTCTTCTTTTGTAGAAGCAAATGAGAGTAATAACCCAAAAGTACCCTTTAATATAGATGTTGAATTTGTTCATGATGACAAAAATATAATGGGATTTGAGAAACTTAAACTTTCTAATTCCCTATTTGACCCCACATTTGTAAGAGAAACAATTGGTTATTTATCCTCTGGCTTTTATTTACCAACACCACAAGCAGGATATGTAAATGTATCTATTTATGGTGAAGATTTAGGCTTATATGTAAATGCTGAGTCCATCAATAAACAATTTCTTCGTAAACATTTTGGTAACGATCAAGGAACTTTTTTTAAATGTGAACCTCAATTTCAATATGGTGAAGATTATCTAGCGTGGCCTGATTTGGTGTGGCATGGAGCAGATTCTAATGCTTTTGATTATCAATATGGTTATGAATTAAAATCAGAACATGGCTGGTCAGATTTAATTGAGTTGATATCTACACTTAATTATGATACGGAAAATATTGAACAAATATTAAATGTTGATCGTGTATTATGGTATTTTGCCTCATCTGTTGTAATTCCCGACCTTGACAGTTATATATTTCCGTTTTTACCACATAATTATTATTTGTATCGAAGTGCTAGTGGTCAGTTCGAAGTTATTCCCTGGGATAAAGACCAATCCTTTGGAGGAAGTGTAATTAATCTATTTCTCTGGTTTGGTGGAAATGCTTATTGGGTATATCACCATGACCCTTTTTTTTATGAAAATGATTCAGGTAGGCCACTGTTCAGCAAACTAATGGATGTTCCACTATATAAATTAATATATACTGCGCACATGCGTACGATTATTGATGAAATATATAATACAGAATATTATTATAGCTGGGCAACTGAGATTCAAGATAGTATTGAATCCTATGCATTGAATGATCCCAATTTATTTTACCCATTTACATTAGGAAATTATTTTCGCTACAATGTAACCAATTACTTAGATACAGATTTTATAGATATTTGTGGAATTGTTTCTACTGTAGGTCCAAGAAGAACATATTTACTAAATGATTCAGAAATTTCTAAATCATCTCCAACTATATTTTCAGTAACTCAGGATAATACTAATCCGTTCCCAGGTGACTCTGTATTTATAAATGCAACTGTTGAAGATGCTAATCAAGTTGAACTGATGGTCACAATAAGTGAATATTCTACTTTTTTTAACTCAATAGAAATGTTTGATGATGGTTTGCATGATGATGAAAATGCAAATGATAATATATATGGTGCTCTTGTACCATTTGTATCTAATGGGGATAATGTAAAGTACTATGTAAGAGCAAGGAATAATGATGCTGTTATTATGGAACCAAGGAAAGCTGAAAGAGAATTTTTTCAATATACAATAGGATCATTACCCTTGGCTGGTTCTGTACCAACAATTAATGAAATAAATTATAATTCAAGTGATAATTTTGATCCTGAAGATTGGGTTGAAATTTATAATCCTTCAGATTCTATTTTTAATATGAGTCAATGGGTATT